>CALGEU010000043.1 GCA_937881285.1 uncultured Clostridia bacterium
GTAGGCGCGTGTAAACGTTATCTGAGATATTTGTCGAGTTCTTCTTCGACGTAGGCGAATTTCTTCACTTTGGGCTTTTTGATGACGTTGCCGCGCAAGACGACCATTTGCGGATTGCGTAAGGTTTCAAGGTTTTCGAGCGGATTGCCGTTTACAACCATGAAGTCAGCGGATTTTCCAACTTCGATTGAGCCTGTGACGTCGTCAATGCCTGCAATTTGAGCGTTTACGAGCGTTGCGGTGTGGATTGCAAACTCGTTGCTTACGCCGAGATATTTTTTGAAATACATAAGTTCGCGCCACATGTCGTAATGAGTGACGTACGGGCAAGCCGTGTCCGTGCCGAGACCGACGGGAATTCCGTTGTCAAGGCAAGTTCTCGCGCATTGAAGCATGCCTTTGAACACCACTTCGCTGTTGATTTTGTGAAGTTTCGTTCCGCCCGATTTTTCAAGCGAGAAGAGTGTAAGGGGAACGGTGGGGGAAATTGTGAGAATGTGTGCGCCGCCGTTCTTTTTGAAGAGTTCGATTTCGTGTTCGGTAACAGTGCCGCCGTGCTCTATGGTGTCAACGCCGTTTTCAAGCGCAACCGTTACGCCGAGCGGACTTTCCACGTGCGCCGCAACTTTGAAGCCGTATTCGTGCGCTTTGTCGCAGCATGCCTTGACGATTTCGGGAGACATACGCAACACACCGGGTTCGCCTTCCACTTTTGCGTCGAGAATTCCGCCCGTTATCATGAGTTTTATAAGGTCGGGATTTGTCTTTGCAATCTCTTCGACGAGTCTTGCGCCGTCTTGCGGGTCTTTCGCTTCGTACGCAAGCAAACCTGCCATGTGTCCGTCTTTGACGGAGACTGCCATATTCGACGCAAGAATACGCGGCGCTTTGATTTTGCCTGCGTTTGACTTGTCTCTTATGATAGAGTCGATGTCGTCAAGACCGCCAACCGTGCGAATTGTGGTGACGCCTGACATAAGTTCCACCTTTGCGTAACTTGCGCAAAGTCTGTATACGATATACTTCGTGAGTTTGTGACTCATGAGCTTGTGCACGGTTTCTTTGTTCTGCTTCTTGGTGTCCTTGGGCATGCCCGAACCGGGAAGGTGAACGTGCATATTGATAAGACCCGGCATGATATACTTTCCGCCAAGGTCGATTTGTTTGAGACCGAGTGCTCTGTCTTTGTCCGTCGTTATGTCGGCGATGTGTCCGTCTTCGACGACGATAATTGCGTCTTTAAGGACGTCGTCGTTTTCTTTTCCGCTTATTACGTTTGCGTTTACGATTGCATACTTATTCATATTTCTGCCTTTTGCGCGCATAATGCGCGCGAATAACTTTATATTTATCGTATGATAATAATACTACAATATATTTGATTTGGGAAACGATTATATACAATTTTATTTCAAAAAAGCGCATATAACCGTAAAATCGTTTGTAAATTGCGGTACTATTCCGAAATTACGTCACGACTGGGAAACAAAATGAGTACTTGACATGAAAAACGCCGTGAAAACTTAAAAGACGGTTAATGAGACGCGCTATACAAAAAGCGATTGATTTTGCGGGGAATACACGCTATAATGACGATATGAGCAGAAAAGACAGACAAGACGACTGGGACAACGGAATGACCGTAGCCCCCATGAACGGCGACGAGTTGCCAAAATACAGGCGCGCCGCTTTTCAGAATAGGGAAAACACTCCCAGACATAAACGCAAAAAAAGCGACGTCACGCGCAAAGAGCAGCGCGCGATGATACGCGCAATGTTTGAAGTTATGTTGCCGCGTCTTCTCGTTATTCTCGTCGGTTTCGGTCTCACCGCGCTTATTATTTGGCTTTGGCTTTCTTGACGGAAAATTGACGTCAACGTTTGTTGTTTTTCAGAAAAATATATTGATAAATTTGCACGTCTGCAATATGAGCCGCCGTCGTAATATCAAATATCTAACCATATGTATCGACGATTTTACGTCACAAAAGATGTGAAACGAATAGATATGAAATGAATATGAATTATATAAAAAGCGGAACGCAAATGCGTTCCGCTTTTTCGGTGTTTTCCCGATTACGCTTGAAGCGTTAACATTGCATAGAATGAAGAATCGTCGGCGGCAATCAGAATTTGATTTTCGCCGTAAGACGCGCTCAAAGAATATGCGACGCCGTCAACGGTGAAGTATACGCCGAATTCGTCGGAAGTCGCTTCTGCAACTTTCACGAGTTCGCCGCCGTTTATCATGACGGAAAGTTTGCCTTTTTCGGCGATTACTTTTGTTTTTCCGTCGGAAGATACCCAAGTTCCGAAGAACTTGTCGGGGATGTCTACGGTCGCGGATTTTGTGAAGTCAACGTCATAGCCGTCGATTTGATAGAGATTGAACGTTTTTGCGTCCGCGTCGTAAACGAAGAAAGTTTCTTTGCCGTCGAGAGTGAACGTAAATTGACTGTTTGCGGTGTCGTATTCTGCGGTTATTGCCTTGAAATCGCCGTCGCCGATTTTGATTTGCAACTTGCCGTTTTTGTCGATGATAGCGGTTATTGCGGTTGTGCCGTCAACGCCTTCCCAAGTGCCGATAATCTCTTCGGGAACTTTGGTTGGAACTTTCTTGTAGAGATTGATTGTCGTACCGCCGTTGCTGTACATAATCATGCTCGGATTGCCGTATGCGTTGTAGAAGAACAGAATGTAGGTCGTGTAGCCGTCGCCGTCGAATTCAACTTCATATCCGTAGGTTTGATTGTATTTGACGGGGTAGAACTTGTCGTTTATCTTGAGTGTCGTCTCGGTGAACACGACGGTGTAGTGGTATTCGGTGATTTCGGGGTCGGATTCCCAAGTGCCGATATAGTTCTTGTTGAGAGATTCGACGCGGTTGAGTTTGTCGCCGTTGCCGATTTGCAAAACGTCTTTATTGACTGAACCTGCGACGGAATAGAACGCCACTCTGTATTCGGTGTCCGTGCCGTAAGTGCCGACGAAACCGTTTGCTTCGCTGTACGACGTGGGAACGAACTCAACGCCGTTGATGGTTATCGTCGAGAACGTGATGACGACCTTGTATCTCTCGTCGTCGGTCATATACATACCGACGTATTCTTCGGGGATTTCGATGCCGACGGATTCGCCCGTGTCGAGAAGAGTGAATTTGACGTATTCGTTGTTTGCGAACTTAATCATTGCGGACACGAATTTGCCTTCTTCGTCTTCGGATGCGTCGAGCAGGTAAAGGGTGTCGTCGCCGAGTTTTATCGTTGCGCCTTCGTTTTCGGTGTAGGAGATAAGTTCACATTCGACGTCGTTGACCCACACTGCGTGAGACTGTACGCGCACTTTGTAGTGCAAGTCTTCTTTTTCGTCGTTGATTTCCCATACGCCGACGAATTTCTTGTCGACAGTCACGACGCCCGTGTCAACGGCGTCAAGCGTGACGTTGACGGAGTAGTCGTCGCTGGTGATGAGAATTTGCTTTGAACTGAACTTCATTATGCTGACGACTTTTCCGTTCCACGTGCCGATAAAATATGCAGGTTCGGTCTCGGTTGCGGAAATGTATTGTGAAATCGCGATTTTTTCGCCGTTGTAGGTGAAGCCCGATTTGTCAACCGTAAGGAAGTTGCCCATATTGTCTTTGTATTGACCGATGAAGTCGTCAAGGACGCTCGTCTTGCTTGCGTTGTCGAAGTCGAGACCGAGATCTTCTTTCACGTCGAAAGCGGTGACGAAGTCAAACGTCAAAGTCACGGTTTCTTCGATGCCGTAGGTCTTGTAAGTGAAAACGACCTGATCGAGCGAGCCGTCTTTGAGAACGAGCGTAAGGTCGGTTGCGTATGCGTAATAGGCTTGCTCGTTGCCGATTGCAAAGTAAGGAGCAATGAGTTGAGCCATGCTGTCCTGATGAAGCGTGTATTTGTTTTCGTCGACTTTTTTGAAGAGCGCAACGTTGAAGCCGAGAAAATTCGGTTGATAGTACTTGATTGATTCAACGTTGACGGGGTCGCGCAAAACGACTTGATTTGAAGATTTGAGATAGTCGAAAGGATAAACGTAGTTGTCGAGTGCGACGTATCCGTGTTCTTCGTCCTTGTACGAGTCGTAAATCATTTGCTCGTTGACGTACACTTTGTAGTCGGTATCGCCGTATCCGGGACGAGTTTCGCCGCCGTCGGGTTCAACGTAGCCGACTTCGTGTCCTTGGTGGCGCACGGTGTACGCTGTCTTTTCAGAAGCGGTCGTGAGTGCGGCAAGAAGTGCGTCGTGGTCGGCGGTGTGCGGATAGGGTTGAGTGTAGAGCGTGTCAACGCTTGCCGTGCCGTGTTCGCTCAAATCGAAATCATAAGTGGAAACGTATGTTTCGGACGCGGCGGACGGTTGAATACGTTCGGTGACGATGTGAAGTTTGACGGCAACGCCGTTTTCGACGATGACTTTGAAAGACGAGATGCTTTCCGTCCAACCCGAAAGCGCGCTTGCGGCGTTCTTTGCCTTTGCGGCGTTGTAGAGAATATATTCGCTGTCACTCACTTTCTCGAAGTCGCTTGCGGAGAGCAAATCGAACGGGTTGTAGTATTCTTCAAAGAGATTGTCCGAAGTGTATTCGGCAATAGTATTGTTTGCCGTGTGTTGAATGACGGTGATATTGCGGTTGTTTTTACCGAATACGGACTCGAAATAAACCTTGCCGGTTTCGGAGTCGGACTCGACTTGTGAAATTTGTTTGTCACCGTACACGGTTTCGAGATTGTGGATGAAATCGTAGTCGTCGTCATCGGCGTCGTAGACGTAACGGCCTTTGACTTTCAATCTTCCTTGCAAGGTTGAAAACAC
>CALGEU010000044.1 GCA_937881285.1 uncultured Clostridia bacterium
TCTTCTCCGAGAATTCTGCGCATCGCAATCAGGTTGCGCTCTTCCATTCCGACAAAATAATCGTATCGATTTTTATCCGATGCACAAAGTCTCGTTGCCCTATGATTGAGAACGGGCACGGACTCTTCTCTCAATTTTCTAACGGCAGGCGGATAAATCGGATTGCCTATCTCTTCCGACGACGTTGCGCTTGACGAAACGGATATTTTGTTTTGCAATCCGCGTTTTGTAATCATATCGGACATCACGCACTCTGCCATAGGAGAACGGCAGATATTGCCGAGACACACAAACATTATCTTAATCATATCAGCACTCGAAGACGAACGACAACGGCCCGTCCTGCTCCTGTTCGATATACATATGCGCTCCGAAAACGCCGTTCTTGACGACGATGCCTTGCTCTCTGATTTTCTCCGTCACGCGAACGTACAATTCTCTCGCTCTGTCGGGAAGTTCCGCATGTCCGAAGTCGGGACGATTTCCCGTCCCCTTTCCAAGCGTTCCCGCAAGCGAAAACTGCGATACGAGAAGTATCTCTCCGCCCGCCTGAGTTATGTCGAGATTCATCTTGTCGTTGTCGTCTCTGAACACTCTGAGCTTTGCGATTTTTCTCGCAAGATAATCCGCTTGTTCTTCGGTGTCGCCTTTCTGAATCCCCAAAAATATGGTAAGTCCGCTCGGGATTTCGCTTATAAGTTGTCCGTCGACAAACAGTTTCGATCTGAACGTACGCTGTATCAATGCTCGCATATTATTCTCCGTATCGACGTTTTATCCGTCGAAATTTGTCGTTAAAATTCCTTTTCAGTGATTTGAAATCTTTTTGCTTATGCCGTTGCAATAAGTCGGTCTAATCTTTGTTTTTATCTTTCTTCGGCGGTGGCGAAGCAAGATATTGATAGAAATTGCATTCAAGTTCGCTGTTGTAAAGTTTTCTCACCTTGTCCGCTCTGCGACCGAAATATTTTTCAAAGCCGCGATATGACGTTATTGCATACACGCACCATTCGTCGAGTTTTGCCGTAACTCTGCCGAAATCTCTGTACAAGGCTTTCAGTTCGTCTTCTTTCATAAGTCTCTCTCCGTACGGCGGATTTGTGATTATCACGCCGTGAGCATACTTTGACGAAAGGTCGCGCATATCCTGAACCTGAAAGTGAATATTGTCCTTGACTCCTGCGCGCTCCGCGTGCTTCAAGGCAAGTTTTATGGCGTCTTTATTTATGTCGAAACCACTTATGCGCAGTTGTCTGTCGCGTTTTATGCGCTGCTCGGCTTCGTATTGCACCTTTTCACGCACTTTGGGTGCATTCGCAAACTGTTCGCAAGCGAAATTTCTGTTCATACCGGGCGCAATATCGAGCCCTATAAGACTTGCTTCAACAGGTATCGTGCCCGAACCGCAAAACGGGTCGATAAGCACTCTTTCGGGATTCCATACGGACAGTTGAATCATTGCGGCAGCAAGGGTTTCGCGAATGGGTGCTTCGCCAAGATACGTGCGGTATCCGCGCTTGTGCAGTCCTTCTCCCGACGTATCGAGCGTCACCGTCACGACATCTTCAACGATTGCCGCTTCTATACAATACGGCGTGCCGCTCTCGTCGAAAGTGCCGTTATACACGGTGGAAAGTTTTGAAATAATCGCTTTTTTAACGACGCTTTGCACCGCACTTAAAGCAAACAGTTTGCTTTTTACGCTCTTTGCGTCAACGATTATTCTTGCGTCTCTAGTCAACACGTCCTGCCAACGCATAGAAAATATTCCGTCAAACAATTCGTCGAAAGTCTCCGCCTTGAACTTTGCAAGCACTATGCGAACGCGGTTTGCACTACGCAAAAAAACGTTTGCGCGCAAGACGTCTTCAAACGTTCCTTCAAATTCAATTCTCCCTAGATTTGCGCCGCTCGGCTCGTATCCCAGACGAATGAGTTCTCTTTTCACGACGGCTTCGATTCCGCTTGCCGCAGCGACTTCGATATTAAGTTTTCCGAAAAAGATGCTATCCATATATTCTCACAATCAGAAGTTTACACTTCGGTTTTGCGCATATTAAATCTCGTTTTTGCAATTATTCTGTTTTTCTCAACGATTTATTATATCCTTAATCACTTCGCTTGCAAGCACCATTCCGGCGATTGCAGGTGCAAAACTTATGCTTCCCGGAATATGTCTTCCCTTTTCGCACGGCGTGTTTTCGGGAATAATCGGTTCTTCTTTCGAGTATACGACTTTAAGGCGTTTCACACCGCGTTTTTTGAGTTCTCGTCTCATCACCTTTGCAAGCGGACAGACGCTTGTCTTATACACGTCGGCAACTTCAAAATTCGTACCGAGTTTATTGCCCGTGCCCATACACGAGATTATATCCACACCGAGAGATTTCGCTCTCGTTATCAACTCGAGTTTTGCACTCACCGTGTCGATTGCGTCAACTATATAGTCAAAGTCGGCAAGCGGCACTAAATCTTGTGTATCGGCATTGAAAAACAAATCGTATTCTATCGTTTTGCACTCGGGATTTATTGATTTTATTCTTTCGACGGCAACCTGCGTTTTGCGTCTTCCGATAGTCTCTCTCGTCGACAAAATCTGTCTGTTGAGATTGCTCACCGAAAAAACGTCGTTGTCAAGAACGGCAATCGTCCCGACGCCCGCCCTTGCAAGCGCTTCCACGACGTATCCGCCCACTCCGCCGACGCCACACACCAAAACACGCGCGTTTTTGAGTGCGTTCACTTTATCTCCGACGAGCATTTCCGTTCTCGTATACATATCTTCCATAAAAGCCTTCCGTTTTTCTTTTATAAGCTTATTTTACTACACATCCGAAGATAAATCAACTCTGCCGCCACGCTTGAAAACGCAAACTTTTATCAGGCGTTCATTTGCTATCGTATCGTTTTGTTTTTCGGCGGCAACGCCGCATTTTTTACATTTCGCTTTTCGGCGTCTTGCGGACAAAATCGAAAAGCAAAAATCGCATAGAAAAAATATTGCAGAAAAATATATCGTTCAAAAAAGCAAACAACGTTTGACATCAACACGATAAGTGTATTATTATATATGCGTAAGAAGGAACTATATATATGTTGCACAGTTGTTTTCCCGAAAGATTAAAGTCTCTGCGTCAAGAGAAAAACATGCTCCAACAAGATTTGGCGGAGCATCTCAAGGTGTCAAAATCCACCATTTCAGGCTGGGAAGTCGGCAGAAACCAACCCGACTACGACACGTTGATTGAACTCAGCATTTTCTTCGGCGTATCCGTAGACTATCTTATCGGGCGTCGCAACTACTGACAAAAAACACGAAACGCGGAGTTATCTCCGCGTTTTTATTTTTGCCCTTACCGCCGTAGACATTCATAAAAGCAAAGCATTGCTTTTAATCCCTTGCTGTTTTAGGCACACAATGCCGCGTCGGCAACGGTGCAGAAAACTTACAATTCTATTCCAAAAACGACATAAAAAACGCAGTCACAGACTGCGTTTTAGTTTTATCGTTTTCATTTGTCGAAACAAAGATACCCTAGATTACAAACGTGAACAATGCGCTCACTTCAAGATGTCTTTAAGGAATTGTCCCGTATAACTCTTTTCGACCTTTGCGACTTCTTCAGGTGTGCCCTGAGCAACTATCGTGCCGCCCTTGTCTCCGCCGTCAGGACCGAGATCGACGATATAATCGGCAACTTTCACAACGTCGAGATTGTGTTCGATGACGACAACCGTGTTGCCCTGCTCGACGAGCCTGTCAAGAATCGTGATGAGTTTTGCAACGTCGTGCGTGTGAAGTCCCGTCGTGGGTTCGTCGAGAATATAGACGGTTTTGCCAGTGGATCTGCGCGAAAGTTCGGTTGCAAGTTTGACGCGTTGCGCTTCGCCGCCGCTCAAAGTCGTTGACGATTGCCCGAGTTTTACATAGCCGAGTCCTACGTCGTTGAGCGTTTTGATTTTGTTCTTGATTTTCGGAATGTTTGCAAAGAACTCGGTTGCTTCTTCAATTGTCATATCCAGCACTTCGCTGATATTTTTGCCCTTATATCTCACTTCCAGCGTTTCGCGGTTGTATCTTGCGCCCTTGCACACTTCGCACGGCACGTAAATATCCGGCAAAAAGTGCATTTCGATTTTGATTATACCGTCACCGCCGCAATGCTCGCAACGTCCGCCGTTGACGTTGAACGAGAATCTGCCTGCCGTATATCCCCTTGCCTTCGAGTCGGGAAGCGTGGCAAAAAGTTCTCTTATATCGCCGAAAACGCCCGTGTACGTTGCGGGGTTGGAGCGCGGAGTTCTGCCGATTGGGCTTTGGTCTATGCAAATGACCTTATCGACGTTTTCGATGCCTTCAATAGAATCGAAATTGCCTAGCGTATTTCTTGCGCGCATAAGCGAGTTTGAAAGCGCGGGATAAAGCACTTCGTTGACAAAAGACGATTTGCCGCTGCCCGACACGCCCGTTACGCACGTGAACGCGCCAAGCGGTATGCTCACGTCGATATTTTTGAGATTGTTTTGTTTTGCGCCTTTGACGGTGATGAAATTTCCGTTGCCTTTTCTTCTTGCGATAGGCACGGGGATTGCGAGTTCGCCGCTCAGGTATTTACCCGTTATGCTGTCCTTGCTTGCCGTGATGTCGTCAACCGTGCCGCACGCCACGACTTTTCCGCCGTGTATGCCTGCTCCCACGCCTATATCAACGATATAATCGGCATTTCGTATGGTCTCTTCGTCGTGTTCGACGACGATGAGCGTATTGCCCAAATCACGCAAGTTCTTGAGAGATTGCAAAAGGCGTTGATTGTCTTTTT
>CALGEU010000045.1 GCA_937881285.1 uncultured Clostridia bacterium
TTAATTTCAAAATCGGCTATCTAACCTTGTCAAAAAATATACGATAATTTTTCTCTTTCTTTTCTCTTGAAAACGCGTCTTGTTTGTGGTATAATTTTCAATACTAATATTATATATTACTAGGAAGGTAAACCTTGGAGAATACAAGACAAGCAAAAGCGAATAGGGGCAACAGGATTGCGGCGGGCATTTTGGTCATCATAGTGTCGCTTTTCTGTTTCTTATCTTTGGTCGGCGCGCTGGGCGGAGTCGGCAGAATGGTGTACGGTTTTCTTGCGGGATTTTTCGGTCTTGCGGCGTACGCATATTCTCTTATGGGACTCATCATCGGCATTGCCGTGACTTTCAACGTGAGAGTGAAGATGCGCCCTTCGAAAGCATTCATGTATTTCGGCTTGCTTATCATCGGCATTTTCGCACTGCACATTTACACGTCAAGCGCACACATCATCGGTGCGGACTGGGGCGGATATCTTCTCAACTGCTACAACAACACTAACACCGCAGGCGGTATGCTTTTCGGTATACTCGCATTTCCGCTTATGAAACTCATCACGTCGGTGGGTGCGTTGGTCGTTGCTTGCGTGGCGTTTTTTATCCTTGCGTTTTTTGCGATATTCCCGTCAATCAAGCGCAACGTCACTTACACCGTTGCCGACAAGTCGGACAGACAAAGACAAGTTGCCAATCAAAGCAAACCAAAACAAAAACGCAGTCTTTTCAAGAAGAAAGCAAAACAGGAACAGACCGCAAACGGAAGACTTATTGACGCGCAAAACGCGCCTATTCTCACCGATTTTTCAAATCCGCAAAAGGACTTGTACGTCGTTGACGTAAACAGCGACGACAGAGAAAGAGTGGGGGATAAAAAGGCTCTCGGAGCAGACGGATACAAACCCATAGGATTCAATCCGCTTTATCCGAATGCAAGCGGAAACATCGAAGACGAGCAAAAACGTCCGTACAATTCCGAGCAATTCTCACCGCGCGGCATAGCAAAGGACATTCTTTTCGGTTCAGGTCCGAGCAAGGACAATCTTGCGCGTTTCGGCTCGGCAAGCGACCCAAGAAACGCACTCGGCAACGTTTCTCCGTCTTACAGCGCGATGCGCAGAAACGAACTTAAAAACAAACTCGGCATAGACACCACGTCCAGTGCGATAAAAGAAGACTTTATGTCGAGATACCGTGCGTCTTATCAGCAAGACGACAAGTCTGCAAAGCCCGTTGAGAAAACCGCGTCTCCGTTGCAGGAAAGCGCGACGAGCAAGGTGGAATCTCCACTCGATTTCAAGCGTGATTTCAACGCTTTGAAGCAGGAACAGACTCAGCGTTTCGGTCAGATGTACGCAAAGCCCGAGTTTGAAGCGGGAGTGCATCTCGAACAACAAGACGAAGCGTGTCTCATCGCAGAACCCGTCAAGAAAGAAGTGGTAAAGCCCACGAAAGTCGTCGGCGGCGGAGACGCAATAAACGCAACAATAAAAAAAGCGCAGAACGCAACGGGACAATCTCAGGTCAACGTGGGTATGCTCGGCGCGCTCAACAGAGCGATTTCGGGTGAAGAACCGCCCAATCCCGTCGTGAAAGAAGAGATAACTTCCGAAGCGTACGACAAGCCGAAGACGGATATGGTGTATATCGCTCGCGACGGAGCGGAAACGCAAAAAGCACCTGCCGCAATTTCTCAAAAAGCCAAGAACGACGCACCCAAGAGCGAACAAAAGCAAATCGAAGTTCAACCGCCCGTCGTTCAACCAAAGAAGAATCAGAGCGTCGAAGACGCGGACAGAAGCGGATACAAACCAGTTCAGGGAGAGACCAAAATCCCGAGAGCGTTTGCACAGACTGCGGTCACAAAAGAAGAGCCTGCGGAAAACATGGAAGCCAACTATTTCGGCGGCATAGGCAAATCCAAACCGATTGCAAAACCGTACGAAATGAGCAAGGCTACGCTTGAAAGTCAGCGCGCGAAATACGTTGACGACGACAAGACAGTCGGCGGTGAAGTGCCAAGCGCACCCGCACCCGTTCAGCAGAAAGTTACGGGCGGCGAAATGTCTAGAAGCGCGATTCAGTCTACGACGGCGATTGCGAAACAATCGGCAAAGAACATCGAAAACGCCGAAGTCAACGCTCGTATTCAGAATATAAAACAAGCAATCAAAGAAACTCCGCAAATGGGACAATACGAACGTGAAGCACTCATGCGCGAAGAGAAGATGAATGCGGCAAAGAGTCGCGGATTGCAAAAGGATGACGCACCCAAGACCGTAAAAGCGGAAAAGAGCGAAAAACAACGTCTCACGCAGGTCAACGTGGATCAGGCAATATCTCAAGTCACGCCGAAACGACCTTACGTTGCTCCGCCAATGAGTCTGCTCGTTCCGCCTGCTCCCGAAGTGGATCAAAACGAAGACTACGAGCAAAAGAAAGAACAAATCATCAACACGCTTGCGTTTTTCAGCATCACGGGCGAAGTCATCGACATACTCGTCGGACCTACGTTCACCATGTACAAACTCCGTGTGGAAATGCCGCGCGGCAGAACGATAAACTATATCTCGTCGCTTGAAAACGACATTGCGATGAAGATGGAAGCGGGCAGCGTGCGTATCATTGCGCCTATCCCGGGCGAAAACGCCGTCGGTATCGAAGTGCCGAACAAGCATCGCCGCAACGTCAACTTATCCGAAATCATCGGCTCTCCCGAATTTAACGGAGCAAAAGACGCAAGCACGTTTGCACTCGGCAAAAACCTTTACGGTCAGTCGAGAGTGGTGGAAGTCAGAAAACTTCCGCACGTGCTTATCGCAGGTGCGACCGGCGCAGGTAAGAGTTGCTGTATAAACTCTATCATCATCAGTTTGCTTTACAAGGCATCGCCAGACGACGTGCGTCTTATTCTCATCGACCCCAAACGCGTCGAAATGAGCATATACGCAGGCATCCCGCATCTTCTTATGGACGAGATAATCTGCGACACGGACAAGGCAATCCGCGCGCTCAACTGGACGATAACCGAGATGGAACGTCGTATCAAATATCTTGCGGAAGTCAACTATCGCAACATAGAAGAATACAACGCCGATTGCGTCAAGAACGGTTACGAAAAGATGCCGCGAATCGTCATCATCGTCGACGAATTCGCAGACCTTATGTCAACGGGCAAGAAAGCGGTTGAAGACACCGTAAACCGCATCGCAAGACTTGCGCGTGCAGTCGGCATACACCTTGTGCTTGCAACGCAAAGACCGTCCGTGGACGTCATCAGTGGCACGATAAAGAACAACTTCCCGGCGCGTATCGCGTTCAAGGTTACGTCGAGTTTCGACAGCAAGACAATTCTCGACTCCGTCGGCGCAGACAAGTTGCTCGGCTACGGCGATATGTTGTTTATGTTGCCCGGCGCAAGCACGCTCGAACGTATGCAAGGCGCGTTTATTTCCAACGAAGAAGTCAAGGCAGTCGTCGATTTCGTCAAGGAAAAGAACGACGCGTATTTCGACAACAACATCAAGGACGCAATCTTCAAGGACAAGGAAGAAGAGAAGCCGCAAGGAAACGGCAACTCCCACGCAAACGACCGCAACAAGATTCCGCCCGAACTTTACGACGTACTCGAACTCGGCATACAACTTCGCGAAGAGCAGGACGCGCCTATCAGCATATCTTTCCTGCAACGTCGTATGGGCTTCGGCTGGCCTAAGGCGGCAAAGATTTACGACCTTATGGACAGAATGGGATATCTCTCGCCCGACGAACACGACCCGAAGAAGAAGAAAGTCAACATCACTTACGAAGAACTGGCAAATCTGCGCGCAGAAGCCGAAAAGGAAGACGAAGAATGAGAATCGGAGCAATATCGCTCGGATGCGATAAAAACAGAGTAGACACCGAGAAGATGCTTTCAAGGCTCGTCGGCGGCGGACATACGCTCGTTGGCAGCGAAGAAGAAGCGGACGTCATAATCGTCAATACCTGCGCGTTTATCGACAAGGCAAAAGAAGAATCAATCGACGAGATTTTGAACGCAATTTCCGCAAAAAAGGCGGATAAAAAGAAAAAAGTCATCGTCACAGGTTGCCTTGCCCAACGATATGCCGACACGATAAAGGAAGAATTTCCCGAAGTGGACGCAGTTCTCGGAATAGCGGACTACGACAAAATGCTCGAAACGGTGCAGGAAGTCGAAGACGGAGAGAGAGTTTTCTCTCACGATTGCAAAGACGGATTTTATTCGGGCAGAGTGCTGACGACGCCGTACCACTACGCATATCTCAAAATCGCGGACGGATGCAACAATCATTGTACGTATTGCGCGATTCCGTCAATACGCGGCAAATACCGTTCTGAAAAAATGCAGGATTTGCTCTCCGAAGCGCAGAAACTTTCTGACGACGGAGTGAAAGAACTCATTCTCGTTGCGCAGGACGTGACGAGATACGGCACGGATTTTGACGGCAAGCCGCACCTTATAGAATTGCTTGATGAACTCTCGAAACTCGATTTCGAGTGGATACGTCTTTTGTATCTCTATCCCGAAATGGTGGACGACGCACTCGTCGAGTACATAAAAAACAGCTCGAAAGTGGTGAAGTACGTCGACGTACCGCTTCAACATATCGACGACGCAGTGCTTAAACGCATGAACCGTCGCACGGACGAAAAGAGCGTGAGAGAGTTGATTGAAAAACTCAAATCCGCAGGTATGACGGTGCGCACCACGTTCATTTGCGGTTTCCCCGGAGAGACGAAAGAACAATTCGAGAAACTCAGACAATTCGTCAAAGACACCGAATTCGATTATGCGGGATTTTTTGCCTATTCGAGAGAAGAAGGGACGCCTGCCGACAAACTTGACGGACATCTTCCCGAAAAAGTGAAGAATCAACGCGCTGACGAACTCAAAAAGTTGCAAGAAAAAATCATAGAAAAACACAACGCTTCGCTCGTTGGAAAGACGGTGGAAGTGATATACGACGACATCGATTACGACAGACAGGCTTTCGTCGGAAGAATGCAGAGCCAAGCGCCGGACATAGACAACGTCGTGTATTTCACGTCGGAAGACGAAGTGAAGATAGGCAATTTCTACGACGTCGAAATAACGGGTTCGACGGGCGTCGATTTGACAGGGAGAGTGATAAAATGAAAATCACTTTGGCAACGAAAATCACGATTGCAAGAATAATTCTCATAGTGCCGACGGTGGCAATGTTCATCGTGGCGGAACTTCTCACGAGAGTGAGCAATGCAACGCATATCGCGCTTCTTGCGGTGGCGGCGTTCTTGTTCGCGGTGTGTTGTGCGACCGACTTTATTGACGGTCATATCGCAAGAAAGACCAACACCGTGTCAATGCTCGGCAAGTTTTTAGACCCGCTCGCAGACAAGGTCGTCATCGTGGTTATGCTCTTTCTCATCGTTCTTTTCAGAGACGGACTTTCGATGGGCGGTGTGTATCCGCACAATGCGCTCGTCATAGCGATACTTTCTGGTATCATTCTGTCTAGAGAACTTATGATAGGCGTTTTCCGTTCCATTGCGGCAAGCCGCGGTCTGGTGCTTGCGGCGGACATCTACGGCAAGGTGAAGACGGTTATGCTCGATATAGGCGTAACGCTTCTCATGCTTGCAGGCGTGCATTACATAATCGGCTGGATGGGCACGATAGTGTTCTATATCGGCGCGATTTTGGCGGTGTACAGCGGCTTCAACTACGTTTTCAAAAACAAGCAAGTGCTCAAACAGGACGGCGAAGAAGACAAAAAGCAAGACGAAACAGAGCAAGAAAAAGCGTAAAACCGTTTTTGAGTGCGATTTGACGCTATGCGCTTGACGTCGGTTTGACGTTTGAGTGCGATAGAATATCGAAAAACAAATTAAGGCGGAATATGGCAAACTGTTGCGAGACTATCAAAATATGCGGATTAAGCGGCGAAGAAATTGCGGAACGACTTAAAAAGTTCGACGGTTTCGGCGTTGATTTTTCCGTGAAAGAAGATTGTCTCGACGCTGCTATAACCATGAAATCGACGGGGGACAGAACCACGTTCGAAATGGTGAAGAGCAGAGTTTACAACGCCTTTGAAGAAGAAGTGTATTCTGCGGTCGACGGCGTTCTCGAAGAGATTGCGGCAAAACTTCTCAAAATGAACAATCGCACGCTTGCGGTTGCCGAAAGTCTCACGGGCGGCGAAATCTGTTCAAGACTTACGGCGATACCCGGCATAAGCGCAAACTTTTACGAAGGTATCGTATGCTACAATCGCGGCTCGAAAATGGACAGACTCGGAGTGCCGAAAACGGTGCTCGGAGAATACGGCGCGGTGTCGAGAGAAACTGCGTACGCAATGGTGAAAGGTCTTTGCAGAAGGCCCGTTGACATTGCACTTGCGACCACCGGGCTTGCGGGCCCTGCGGGAGACGAAGGAAAACCTGTCGGACTCGTGTATATAGCAGTCGGCGGCGGAGACTTCATAACCGTGTTTGAAAGGAAGTTTTCGGGCAGTCGCAACGAAATAAGAAAAGCCACTTCAAACGTTGCGTTGTTTTATCTGATAAGGTATCTAAAAGGCGATATTCTGCGGCTGTAAATAAAATATGTTTGTGCACCGATTTCGGGACATAAAACGATATATAATAAAATTGAAAAAAGGGATCGCCCGACGGGGCGAACGGATATAAAGGAGAAACACTATGGCAGACAAAGTTCAAGACAAATCCACCGATAGAGCGCACAATTTGCAACTCGCTCTTGCCAAAATCGAGAAAGATTTCGGCAAAGGCGCGGTTATGCGTCTCGGCGAGACCGAAATTCCCAAAGTCGAAGCGATTTCGACGGGCTGTTTGACTCTCGACGTGGCACTCGGCATCGGCGGAATTCCGCAAGGAAGAATCATCGAAATATACGGTCCCGAATCTTCGGGCAAAACGACGGTTGCGCTCCACTGCGTGGCGGAAGTGCAAAAGAAGGGCGGCACTGCGGCATACGTTGACGCAGAACACGCACTCGACCCCATTTACGCGTCAAAACTCGGCGTAAATCTCGACGACCTTTACATTTCACAGCCCGACAGCGGTGAACAAGCACTCGAAATCGTTGAAACGCTCGTCAGAAGCGGCGCAATCGACATCATCGTCATCGACTCCGTTGCCGCACTCACTCCGCAGGCAGAACTCGACGGAGATATGGGCGACAGCCACGTCGGTATGCAGGCTCGTCTTATGTCGCAGGCACTTCGCAAAATCACCGCGGCTTCGTCAAAGAGCAAATGCACGCTTATTTTCATCAATCAGTTGCGTGAAAAAATCGGCGTTATGTACGGCAATCCCGAGACCACGACGGGCGGCAAAGCACTTAAATTCTATTCTTCCGTGCGTATCGAAGTGCGCAAGGCAGACACAATCAAAGACGGCAGCGACATCGTAGGCAACCACGTCAAAGCAAAAATTGTCAAGAACAAAGTCGCACCGCCGTTCAAAGTTGCGGAATTCGACATTATGTACGGCACGGGCATTTCCAACATGGGTTGCGTGCTAGATCTTGCGGTTGAAAACGGCTTCATTCAAAAGAGCGGAAGTTGGTTCAGTTACAACGACGAAAAGATCGGACAGGGCAGAGACAAGGCAATGGATTTCTTGAAGGCTCACCCCGAAGTGTTTGAAGAAGTCGACGCAAAAATCCGCGAAAAATACGAGATGAACTGACGTATTTTCAAGATTAAGTGTCAAAACGGTTGAAAAATTCAAAAAATATCGCTTTTCGCATTGCGAAAGGCGATTTTTTTTTACCGCCCCCGTTGACGAAACGCTATAAATAGTATATACTTTATATCGACAAAACTATATATTGGAAACAATGTTTGGTATAGATAAAGTTCAATAGATTTCGCATGGGCGCGATTTTGCCCGACGGATATTTTGATACGCCGTATTTTTGCTTTCATTTGTGGTTTTGATTATATATATGGAGGTCCACTATGACCGGCAATTTCAATTCATTGCTTGCCATTTCGGTGGGGGGTGCGGCAGGTATCGCTGCGGCAGTCGCTCTCATCGTGGGCGTGCTCGTCGGCTGGCTTGTTTACAGACTCTATTCTCAAAACAAAATCGGCAACGCGAAGCGCGAAGCGGCAAGAATAGTCGAAGAAGCCAATCTCGAAGCGAAGACCATTCGCAAAGACGGCTTGCTCGAAGCAAAAGAAACTATGAACAAAATGCGCGTCGAGTTTGAAAACGAGACCAAAGAGCGCAAACAGGATTGGCAACGCACCGAAAACCGCTTGGCACAAAAAGAAGCGGCACTTGACAAGAAAGAAGACGTTCTCGACAAAAAGGACGCAACTCTTGACAAGAAACTCGACGACGTCGAGAAATCTCAAAAACAAATCGAAGAAACCAAGGAACGCCTAAAAGGCATCGAAGCGGAACTCAACAATTCGCAGGAAAAGATGCAAAAGGAACTCGAAAGAGTTGCGGGCATGACCAAGGAAGAAGCGTCGCAGGAACTCAAAGAAGCATTGCTTGACGGTGTGAAAAAGAGTGCCGCACAAGACGCAAAGAATCTCATCGCAGAAGCAAAAGACAATGCGGTGAAGGAAGCGCAAAACATCATATCTCAAGCGATTCAACGTTGCGCGGCTGACCATGCAACCGAAAACACCGTCTCCGTCGTCGCTCTTCCCAACGACGAAATGAAGGGCAGAATCATCGGTCGCATGGGCAGAAATATCCGTGCGCTCGAATCCGCAACCGGCGTCGACCTTATCATCGACGATACCCCAGACGTCATCACTCTCTCGAGTTTTGACCCTGTGAGAAGAGAAGTCGCAAGACTTACGCTCGAAAAACTTATCACCGACGGACGCATTCACCCCGCACGCATCGAAGAGATGGTCGACAAGGTGAGAAAAGAAGTCGAAG
>CALGEU010000046.1 GCA_937881285.1 uncultured Clostridia bacterium
CGTGAACACGTCTGGCCGAAAGACGGTGGCGATGCGTTCAGCCCCACGACGGACGCAGGCTCTGATGCGCACCATCTTCGCCCTACGGAAGCAAACCTTAATTCGACTCGCGGCAGCAGACAATTCGGCGAAGTATCTCAAACTGCTGCAAACATTGTGAAACAAAACGGCTCTACTTCGTACGACAACCTTTGCTATGCTTCCGGCAACTATTTCTATCCGGGCGAAGGATACCGCGGCGCGACTGCAAGAATTCTTATGTACGTCGAAACACGCTGGGGCAATCAATTCAACCTTAAATTCGTTCTCGGTCAGGGCGATAGCAAAACCATTGGTGACATCGAAACCCTTATGAAATGGCACTATCTCGAACCGCCGACCGAAGAAGAAATCAGAAGAAACGAAGCAGTTTTCAAAATTCAAGGCAACCGCAATCCGTTCATCGATCATCCCGAATACGCAACGCAAATCTATTGTTATGACGGAAAAGACTACAATTCAAGATTGCAGGCAGTTGCGGCAAAATACGACACTTATACGACAGGCGGTGCGGATATTACAAGCATTTCGCTTTCCCCTGCAAACACCGTTTTGTCAATCGGCGGAGAGACCACTCTAACCGTAACCATTGCTCCTGCAAACGCAAAACGCGATTTGACCTGGACTTCGTCAAATCCGAGCGTCGCAACCGTTGACACCACGGGCAAAGTCACCGCTCTTGCAAACGGCACGACGACAATCACCTGCGCAAGCACGAAAGACGGCGCGATTAAATCAAGTGCGACAATCACCGTTAAGAGCGTAACCGCAATCGACGTGAGCGGCACTCTTGCAAAAACCGTGTACAGCGAAAGCGAAACTTTCAATCCGGCAGGACTTAAAGTCAGCGCAACGTACTCCGACGGCACGAGTGGTTATCTTGACAATTCGTCCTGTCAATGGCTTGACGCGGTGACGAGAAACACCACCCTTTCAATCGGCACTACGTCCGTCATCTGCAAAGTCGGAACGCTTGAAAAAACTGTTAGCGGAATAACCGTCAAAGAAGCAAGCGGCGGAACGATCACGATAGACAGATCAAGTTTTACAGGTTCGGGCGCATACGCATGGTGCGTCTGGTCTGCTGGCGGCGTTGACGGAAAAGGATTTATGTATCCCGGAACAAACGACAAGATACAAATGAACAACAGCAAGGCAAGTCAATTCATCTTCAATACGACTGCTGTTCCAGCAACTATCACGTCAATAAAAATTAAAATGAACAACGGTCAAAAAGACTGGCAAATCTTGACGTCTCCCACCCCGTTTGCAGAAGCAAGCGGGAAAGCGACGGGCGGCACTGACCAAGGAACGAAAGAAGCCACTGAAAACGGCACTATCTGGAATATCAGCACGTCAGACAGATATTTTGCAATCAACTATGCCGATTCGGGCGTTGCATATATCGATTCGATTGTCATAACTTACGGCGGAAGCGCGGCAGAATGCGATCACACATATGGGGACTGGGTTGTTTCAAAAGAACCGACAGAAACGGAAGTCGGAGAAAAGATCCGTTCTTGCACCAAGTGCGGTCACGTTGAAATGCAAGAAATTCCGATGCTCACCCCCTGCGATCACGTCTACGGCGAATGGACCGTAACGAGACCCGCGACCGAAGACGAATTCGGTGAAAGAACCCATTCCTGCACTAAATGCGGTCACGTCGAAACAGAAGAAATTCCTAAACTCACGCCGACGGAGTGTGACCATACTTTCGGAGAGTGGACAATAACGAAGAATCCAACGACAACCGAAAAAGGCGAAAAAACGCGTAGTTGCACAAAATGCGGATACGTCGAAACAGAAGAAATAGAGAAACTCCCCACCGTTGACGATTTCAAAGAAGCGGTTGCCGCGATTGACAATGCTACCACTCCCGAAGAAAAGCAAGAAGCCATCGAAAGAGCAGAACTCATATTCGACAACTTGACAGTCAACGATAAGTCGGATGCAGAAGTTATGGAAGCGTTCAGCAAACTTTCCGAAATCAAATCGCAACTTCAAAAAGACGACTCGATTGACGGAAAACTCAGCGACGGCGCTATTGCTGGTATCGCAGTCGGCAGTGTCGCAGGAGCAGGCGTAATCGTATTGATCATAGTTTTGATAATCAAACGCAAAAAAGCAATCTTTTAATAAGGAAAAGCAAAACAAAATTTAATTTATAAAAGCGGACTCCGAAAATTTCGGAGTCCGCTTTTATAATTGCTTTTGAAAATCAAAAACGATTATTGTTTAGTTTATTCACCGCTCAATAAATAGTAACACATTCTGAAAATGTCGGTGTTGTCGATTTTGTTCGGCATTTTGAACTCGCTTGCCTTAAGTTTCCAATCGACATAAAAAGGAACGTCGACGCCTGTGTGATACTTTGAGTTGTACAGATTGTCGTTGATCTGGTCCTTCGTCTCACCGTTGTACTGCAAATCACCACATTCGTGGTCTGCCGTTACGATCATCGTGTAATTGTCATCGTTCGCTATTTTTGCGCTGACGCCTTCAACGGCATTGTCAAGTTCGTCGAGATATTGAACCATTCCCATAACGTCTTTGTTGCTACTGCATTTGTCTATGTGCGCACCTTCGACCATAAGGAAATAGCCGTTCGGATACTTTGCTTCGAGAAAATCGACCGCAAATTCCGCCAACTGTCTCAAAGTGGGCGTTTCGTTCGTAGCGTCGTAATTTGCAATTTTTGAAAATGCACCGATAACTTTCTCGCTGTCAAGACTCAACTGATCGTAAGTCGTGCAATAAGTGTACCCTTTTTCTTCAAACTGCGATTGATAATCGGCATAATAAACCGTGTCGTCGTAATCGTCGTTGTTCTTGCCTGCGCCAAGGAAAAGGTCTATTCCCGAATCGATCTGACAGTTTATTATAGTTTCTTTGTCGCTTCTGGATCTCGCATGTGCGGAAAAACCGGCGGGAGTTGCCCCCGAAAGTACGTCCGTCGTGACTATTCCCACACCCTTGCCGAGACTCTTTGCATATTCGGAAATGGTTTGATAACTTTTTCCGTCTTTATACGAAATATATCCGCGATAATATTTTTCACCGGTTGCCATTGCGCTTGCGGCAGCCGCACTGTCGGTTGCCTGAAATTGCGCCGAGCAATTCGT
>CALGEU010000047.1 GCA_937881285.1 uncultured Clostridia bacterium
ATTTTAACAATCGATATTATCGCTTAATAAAGTCATAGAAATTTATATCTTTCAGTCATAATAAAAATCGCTATAATCGGGATAAACCGTTTTTTCGACTTCCAAATTCACGTTTTGATTGTTTTTTATCATACATCGCACCTTATATGAGCATGGCGACGGAAAAATCAACGTATCGGTGAAGCGAACCGTATCGCCGTTGCCGTTTAATACACAAACAAGTTCTTCGCTTCCGAATTGATTTTTTAATATATGATATTCATATATAGGCTCACTGTCAAAAACGATTTCAACCGTCTTGCCGTCAAGTCGTATATCGAAATCGAAAGAATTTATTCTTTCAAATTCAAACGACGAAGACGGCAGTGAATCTTTTGAAAAAATATATTGTTTTCGATATTCTATCGGCGTATTTTCACTTGCAAGCATAACGGTTTTGTTCTTCTTCGTCGCATATTCATCAACGTAGCATACGGTCACGTCGTCGGAATACTCGAAGTTTTGCGACAAATTGTATCTGTCGGCAATCTCTTTCCACACGGCAAGACATTGTTTTGTCGGCAAGCCACCGCCTTTTTCATTCATACCTATTTCAGAGCCGTGCCATACGACGACGGTATATTCCTGATTGAAACTTGCGCACCATGCGTCCGAATTGCTTGAATCGTTTCTTTGTGCCGTACCGGTTTTTGCGGCAACCTGAAAGGGCAGTGTCGAAAGCGTTCTAGCCGTCCCGTCATTTACGGTGTCGCAGAGCGCGTAAGTCATTATATCGGCAGTGGCTCTTTTTATAACGTAATTCGAAACGTCGTTTCGCACAAAAGCTTTGCGTGAATCTTTGGATATGAAGTCAATGAGCGCATCGTCAAATTTATTGCCTCCGCTTGCAAACACCGAATACGCTTTTGCAACTTCGTAAGGGGATACGCCGTTTGCGGTTGCACCGAGTGCAAGTGCCATATTTTTGTCAGAGTATTCTAAATTTATGCCAAAATTAGAAATATATTGCACGCTTTTCTCTAATCCGACGTAAGACATTGTTTTCAAAGCCACACTATTCATGGATTTTTTGATGCCTTCTTCAATTGTCGTATCGCCGTAATATTTGTCGTTGAAGTTGCGCGGAGAATAGCCCGAATAGTCGACTTTTTCATCGACAATCGGCGTTGACAACATCACAAGATTTTGGTCTATTGCAGGAGAAAATACCGCAATAGGCTTCAAAACCGAACCTGCCTGCGCTTTTATTTCATAAGGCACGGAAGAATAACTTGCAACGATTTCATGAGTAAGATTATCTATTACGATTATGGCACGATTGACGTCATCGCTTTCGCGATAATAATCGTCTTTTCCGATTTTCACAATTGCTTTTTGCAAATCCGTGTCGAGATTCGTATATATATCGTATCCCGAATTGTTTAGTTGATATTGAGTTATGCCGAGTTTTTTGCATGCTTCCGCGCCTGCTTTTTTGACGTACGTTGCAAGATAATCGTTGTTTTCACTTGAAACGTTTACGTTGAGCGGTTGTCCGAGCGCATTGTCATAATCGTTTTCGGACAAATATCCTTCCTTTTGCATCACGGACAAAACGAGATTGCGTCTTTGTTTGCAATCGTGGGGATTTGAAAGCGGTGAATACTTTTTCGGATTTTTTACGATACCGGCAAGCGTTGCGCACTCTGCGAGCGACAAATCGCCGACGTCCTTTGAAAAATACAATTTTCCTGCGTCCTTGACGCCGTATGCGCCGTTTCCGAAATATATCACAGAAAGATACATCGCAAGTATCTCGTCTTTCGTGTACTCTTTTTCCAATTTCTTTGCTATCGCAATCTCTTTCAACTTGCGTTTAACCGTTTTTTCTTGCGTCAGATGCGTGTTTTTGACAAGTTGTTGAGTTATCGTCGACGCACCTTCTTTCGCGGATTTTGATTTTGCGTTGCTGACAAGCGCACCGACGATTCGCACCGGGTCGTAACCTTTATGCGAGTAAAATCTCTTATCTTCGAGCGCAACGAACGCATTTTTCAAATCTGTTGGAATATCTTCGGGTGCAAGATATGAATCTCCTTGCACGTCGATTTTCTCTCCGTGTGAATCGTAAAAAGTAGGAAGCGAGGTTTGCGTAGGCAAAATGTTTTTGTCGAGATTTACGCCGCTTGCCCACGCTTCGAAAACTCCGACAGAAATGCCGAAGATTAAAATCGGGAGCAAAAATAGCGTAATAAGCGTAACAAGCAATATTTTTCTGCGCTTCGTCTTTTTTGAGTCGATAACCGAAACATTTTTTTCGTTTTGAGATTTTTTCATCCAAATTATTATTGTTTTATCTTTATTTTTTATGTATAATAGTTTATCAAGGAAATAAGGCGCGTGCGCTCGCGCACGTATACACGATATAAAAGCGTAACTATATAAGCAACGCAAAGGAAGAAAAATGTTTTACAAAATCAACACGTACGGCTGTCAGATGAACGTCCACGAGAGTGAAAAAATCGCGGGCATACTTGAAAAAATGGGATACACCGATTGTCCCGAAGGCGAAAATGCTGACGTAATAGTTTTCAACACGTGCTGCATAAGAGACACCGCAGAACGCCGTGCACTCGGCAATATCGGAGTGACCAAAGCGGAAAAGAAACGCAATCCGAATCTCATTCTCGCGGTCGTAGGTTGTATGCCGCAACAAGACGGCGTTGCCGAAAGCCTGAAAGAAAAGTATCCGTACGTCGATATCGTTCTCGGCACGAGAAACATATCCGAACTCGAAGACGAAATCGTAAAAGTGAAGACCGCACGCGCAAAAATCAAAAAACGCGGAGATAAGAAATATCGCTGCTACGACGTCGTTCAGCCCGAAAA
>CALGEU010000048.1 GCA_937881285.1 uncultured Clostridia bacterium
TCTATCGTCTATTTTTCCCGTTGTATCCGGCAAATACTGGTTTTTTTCGGCATATATACTGATGATGCTCGCTTCACCTTTTCTCAATATTGTAATCGAACAAATAGACAAAAAAATACACCTTACTATATGCATAGTATCACTCATTTTCGGAATACTCGCAGGAGATGCGCACATTCTGCCCCAACTTGCCATGGGCGACGGATACAACGTTATATGGTTTATAATGCTTTATTTTATTGCTGCATTCATAAGAAAATACGATATAAAAGTGCCTAAAAAATGGGTTATCATTCCTATCATTGCATATTTTGCAACTCTTGTGGCAGGATACTTTTTCAACACGGCACAATGTTCTATAGTCCGTTCCACTCCTGCAATTATACTTCTTATCGCTCTTAAAGACGCAAAAATAAACTCGGTTCGTTTTTCAAAATTTACAACGGCACTGTCGGCAACTATGTTCGGGGTTTATTTGATACATGACAGCAATGAAATGCGCGCATATATGTATCGAAATATTTTTCAAGTCGAAAAATTCTACAATTCAAAGTATTCATTCCTTATTATGCTTGGATTTGCTGCAGCAACATTCATAACATGCATTGCAATAGAAGAAATAAGACTGCTTATTGACAAGCCACTGTCAAAAGCAATCGAAAACAAAATCAAAAATAGAAAAGGAATAAAACAGACAAAGCAAAACTCATGAACTAGTAAAGAGCGCCGCATTTTGCGACGCTCTTTTGATATGCAAATTTTTATTAATATCAATATCCCAAATCTTCGTTTATAAGCACGACTTCATACGGGCAATTCGTTGGTTTTTTCCAAAGCACCGCGAGACCTTTGCAAATACGCTCGGGGCTTGAACAATCGTAACATCTGTCCCCATTCAACGCGCAAGGCGTGTTTTTGTGAAGTCGTTGCGCGTTCTTAGGTCCTGCAACGTTGCGAGCGCGCCAAAGTGCCTTTTCAAAATCGGGTGCGATTTTGTTCTTTCCAACGATAAAATACACTTTTTCGTGTCCGAAAAATTCCCCTGCAACTCTGTTGCAGTTGCCGTCGATATTGATGATTTCACCCGTTTCGGCAACGCCGTTTGCCGACGTAAGGAATACGTCGGCGGTGAGTGCTTCTTTCATGATTTCGACAGGCGATTTACCGTCGGGATTGTCAAATCGGTAAAGCACCTTGTTGTGCTTGTCAAGCATAGAAAGAACGCCCATTTGGTCAAGAGTGACAGAACCGCCGAAACCTATGCTTTTGCCGTCTATTTGGCTGTCGAGATATGCACTTGCTTCTTTTGCGGTCTCAAAACACGCAACGGTATAACCCCGCTTTTCGAGATTGCTTTTTACGTTTGAAAAATCCATACTTCACCTGCACGCTTTTTTGTTTATTATAAATTGTCCACCGCATTTTGTAAATATAAATGTTGCACAATCGTGAACGATTGTGCAACAGCGGATAAAGAGCAAGAAAAAAACTAATGTACATAAATTTTGATTGTAAATAATGCGATATTGAGATGCAGAACAAGGAAACACCCATCCGAAACAAAACCCAACGTGCAGATAGTACGTGATTTTGGAGCGGATGGGTGTTGTAAGGAACGAAGTGACAGAATAGCGATTGTTACGCTTTGCGTCAATCGCGTCCGCAGTTATGCGTTCAATAG
>CALGEU010000049.1 GCA_937881285.1 uncultured Clostridia bacterium
GCCGTTGCCGCAATGACGGCTTTTGTTCGGATGAAGAACAAGAAAGAGCCACGCTAACGGCAACCCTAATGTATAAGTAATACATGAGTTGACGGGAGCGTGGCTCTGCCGCAGTTATTCGCCGTTTAGCGCGTTTTGTAAAAATGTGCTAAATAGATGAAGAACAAGGAAACGCCCATCCGAAACAAAACCCAACGTACATTTAGTACGTGATTTTGGAGCGGATGGGCGTTGACACAGTTATTCGCTATTTAGCACATTTTTAGCACATGGTGTCGCTAAGTTTAGCCCCACCTAATATATGAATGTGCAAATGTCCTACGGACTGACAACCGTCTTCACCTTTGTTGGAAACGAGACGAAATCCGTTTTGAAGTCCGAGTTGATCCGTCAAGGCTGATAGTTTCTTGACGCATTTTGCAAGAGTTTGCGCTTGTGCGTCGGACATCTCGATTATGTTTGCGTAATGCTCTTTTGGAATGAGCAAAAGATGAACTGGGGCTTGCGGATTCAAGTCCTTGATGATAATCATATCTTCGTCTTCGTAAAGTTTTGTGGACGGAATCTCGCCGTTTGCTATCTTACAAAAAATGCAATCGCTCATATAAACTCCTTATTTTCGGTATTTTATCGTTTTATTAACATTGACGATATTTGCTATGCAAGCACGGCAATATCTCAATTCTATGCGCTCATTCAACTTGATTGTATATATATAGTTTTACTCTTTTACACTGTCGTCGGCAACGCCGTCGAGATATTTGTGAGTCGGGACGATTTGTCGCACTTCGTTGTGTGCGCCCTGTCTCGAGTACACTTTGACGTAATTGGGCGTATGTCCGCACCAAATTCCGTCTTCGGCAGTCTCGAAAAGCACGCTTTGCGGCATACCGAGTTGCTTGTTGAGATAGTTTTGCACAAGTTCGACCTTAACCGCGCTCATACGCTTCTGACGGTTTGTAACCACGTCGGGCGAAAGCGGTTTCAATCTGCCTGCCACCGTTCCGCGACGAGACGAATACGGGAAAACGTGAATATCCGAAAAACCGACTTTTCTTGCGAAATTCACGCAGTTTTCAAACTGCTCTTCCGTCTCGGTGGGAAAACCGACGATTATATCCGTCGTTATCGCGCAATCGGGATAATACTCTCTTATGAGTTGCACGGCGTCGTAATATTGAGAAGTGGTATAATGGCGGTTCATCGCCTTCAAAGTTGCGTCGTCGCCGCTCTGCAACGACAGGTGAAAATGCGGACAGAAACGCTTTATTTTTTTGGTAGCGTCCAAAAACTCTCTGCATATCACGCCCACTTCGAGCGAGCCGAGTCTCACGCCGAAATCGTAACGCGAAAGCGCGTTCATAAGTTCGGTTAACGAAGAATTCGTGTCTTTTCCGAAGGCGGACAAATTTATGCCCGTCACGACGACTTCTTTTGCAACTCCTTTTACGGAATCGAGTTCGTTTATCACGCTCTCGATGCTTCTTGAACGGCTTCTTCCGCGCACATACGGGATAAGACAATAACTGCAAAAGTTGTTGCACCCGTCCTGCACTTTGATGAAATGACGCGTTTTGAGATTGACTATGCCTTCGTTGTCTTCGTATTCTCTGCTTATATCGAAACGGTCGGGAACGATTTTGTCGAATTTTTCGTTGCCGACGTACTTTGCGGCTATTTTTCTTGCAAAACCGACTTTTCCGTCAGTTCCCGAGATATATTCCACGTTGTTTTTGGCAAATTGAGAAAAATTGTTTTGCGAAGCGCAACCGCACACGTATATGCGTGCGTCGGGATTGACTTTGAGTATGCGCGCAACCGATTGGCGAGATTTTTTCTCCGCTTCCGCAGTGACTGCGCAAGAATTGACTATGTATACGTCGGCAAATTCAAGCCCTTCGGTGATTTCAAATCCCGCGTGCTCGAACACCGCAAGCATAGCGTCGGTGTCGTATTGATTGACTTTGCAACCGAGCGTGAAAATGGAAACTTTCGGCAAATCACTCATAGTCAAGTTCTCCCAAATGGTCTAAAAGAAGCGCGCAAGACACGATAGAAGCCGTTTCGGCACGCAAAATGCGTCTTCCGAGCGTAACTATCGTCGCTCCGCACTCTTTTGCTTTTTCTGTCTCGTCGGGCGTAAATCCGCCTTCGGGACCTACGACAAGCGCAACGTTTTTGCCGTCGATGCGGCAATCTTTAATTCTGTTTTTCTTCTCGTTTTCGTAAGCGAAAAGAACGGTGTCGAAATCTTTGAAACGAGCAAGAACTTCATCGAAATTTTCAAGCGAACAGACTTTTGACAAATATGCCGAACCGCATTGTTTTGCAGCTTCTAACGCAATCTTTTCCGCTCTGTCCTTTGCGAACTTCGTTTCTGCGCAATTGTGAGACGTAAAAGGAATTATCTCGTCAACGCCGAGTTCCACCGATTTTTGAACGACAAAATCGAGTTTGCTGTTTTTGAGAAGTCCCGCAAACAACGTGACGTGAGCGTTCTTTACGTCTTGAACGGTCTCTTGTTCGATAATGAGCGTTGCAAAGTCTTTGCCTATTTCCTTCACCGTGCAAAGTCTTTCTATTCCGTCGTTTGCACACACGACGGCTTTGAATCCGACCTTGTAGCGAAGCACTTTGACCATATGCGAAAACTCGTCTCCCGTCAGGGTTACGACGTTGTTGCATATATCGCTACTATCGACAAAAAATCGCCTTATTTCCATATTCTAACCGTATATTTTGATATTTTTAGCATTTTACGAATCTACGGATAAACCGTGATTGTACTGCCGTTTTTGCACGAATTACGCTTTCTTTTTAAGTTTCAAAGCGCGCCAGTCGTCGATTGCCATACGCTCGACGATTTCGTATCCTGCCGACTCATAGCATTGTATCACTTCGTCAAGGCGACTGTCAATGATCCCCGACAACACTATCCCGCCGTTTTCGCGCAAATGCTTTCCTATACTCTTCGAAAAGCGCATAAGAATATCTGCCGTTATGTTGGCAAAGATGAAATCTGCCGTCATATCGCCTTCCAGCAAGTCCGCTTTTTCAATCGTCGCTTCGACATTGTTGAGTTCGGCGTTTTTTCTTGCAAACTCCACCGCCTGCTCGTCTATGTCGCACATATACACGCTTTTTGCGCCTGCGATTTTCGCCGCAATACCCAAAATGCCGCTTCCGCAACCGACGTCGATGACGTCTTTTCCGTCTACGTCCATGAGTTCGAGACACATTCTCGTCGTTGCGTGCGACCCCGTGCCGAACGCCATGCCTGGATCGAGTCTCATTATGCGTTCTCCGTCACTTTTCTCGTACTTTATCCAAGTCGGAACGATCGTAACGTGCTTCGTGACGATAGGTTTATAATACTTTTTCCACTCGTTCTCGTAGTCCGCGGCGTCGATTTCGCCCGTGACGATTTCGCCGTACTTCACTCCGTACGCTTTCATTTCTTCAAGGCGCGTTTCGAGTCTTTTGAGAAATTCGTTGTCGTCAACGTCGCATATCGTCGAAACTTTCACTTCGTCCGATTGCATAAGCACGCTTTCGTCCACGTAATCCCAGATTACGTCGCTTTTTATAAGGTCGAGAAAGTCTTGTTTGTCTAAAATGGAAACGCCGCCCGCACCTGCGTCAAACATTGCTGACGAGATGAGATCGGCGTCGTTGTGGTTTGTGAAAACCGTTATAGTTTTATATTTCATCGGGTGTTCCTTTATAGGCTTCTGCCCTTGTATTCTTGCTTATGAAAGTTTCTCTTCGTAGGCTTTTTTGATGGGATACTGTTTCTTTTGGTCGCTAGCCGCGTCGAATTTTTTGAGCAATTCTTTTTGTTCCTTGTTCAAAGACTTCGGCACTTCGACGACTATTCTTACGAACATATCGCCTTTCGTTGCGCCTTTGAGTTTCTTTATGCCGTAATTCTTGATTGTAAGTATCGTTCCGCTTTGCGTACATTCGGGCACTTTGAGTTCCTTTTTGCCGTAGAGCGTAGGCACTTCAATCGTGCAGCCGAGCGCAGCGTCCGTGAACGAAATCGGCACGTCGATTTGCACGTCGAAACCTTTTCTGACGAAGAGTTTGTGCGGAAGCACTTTGACTTCGACGTAAAGACTGCCCTTTTCGCCGCCGTTTACGCCTGCGTGACCTTCGTTGTCATATCTCACGCGTTGACCGGAATCGATACCTGCGGGGATATTGACCTTGACTTCGCGCACTTTTTCAAATCTGCCGACGCCGCCGCAAGACGTGCATTTGTCGGTGATTATTTTGCCCTTGCCGCCGCAAGTGGGACAAACGCCCTGCGTAGAGACCTGACCGAACGGAGTGCGTTGAGTCATCGTAACTCTACCCGAGCCGCCGCATTTAGGGCAGACCTTGAAAGCCGTACCGCCTTTTGCGCCCGTGCCTTTGCAGTCGGGGCAATTTTCGACGCGTCTGACGTTGACGGTCTTCTGAACGCCGAACGCCGCTTCTTCAAAGGTAAGCGTAACTCCGACGAGAATATCCTGACCGCGTTGCGCCATATTCGCACTCTGCGCGCGAGACGAGCCGCTGCCGAATCCGCTGAATATGGTTGAGAAGATGTCGTCCATGTCGAAGCCGCTTGCTCCGCCACCGAAACCGCCAAATCCGCCTGCGCCGCCGCTTGCTCCGCCACCGAAACCGCCAAATCCGCCTTGCGGTCCGTTTTCGTCACCGTAGGTGTCGTACGCCGCACGTTTCTGGTCGTCGGAAAGCACTTCGTAAGCGTGGTTGATTTCTTTGAACTTCTCTTCCGCTTCCTTCTTTTCGGTGTCAGACTTGTTTGCGTATACGTCGGGGTGATACTTCTTTGCAAGAGAACGATACGCCGCTTTCAATTCATCTGCGGTTGCCGTCTTCTGAACACCTAATATTTCGTAATAATTCTTTGATGCCATAGTTGTTTCCTTGCGCCTTGTAAATACTCGGCGCATTTATACGCCTTGGCGCAACGGTTACCCGTTGCGCCTTGACTTCATTCGTTTGTTTTTGACGAACCCGTTTCGGACTCGTTGCGATGCTTATGCATCGATTATCGCATAAATGCAATTTTATTACTCGACGGTGCCGTCAACGCCGCCGTCAGGATTTTGTCCGCCCTGATAATCTTCGGGGTTGATGCCTGCAGCCTTTGCCGCTTCTGCCGCTGCTTCGGGGTTTTGTTGATAGAACTTCGTGAAGATAGGATCCGTCACTTTGGTGAGTTTTTCAACGACTGCTTTGACGTCGTCTTCGGTCTCTGCCTTTGCGAGTTCTTCGCTTGCCGCCTTGCTTGCTTCGCTTACGGCGTTCTTGTCTGCTTCTTCGAGTTTGTCACCGTTTTCGCTGACGAACTTGTCGACTGCAAACACGAGTTGTTCCGCATTGTTCTTTGCGTCTACCACCGCTTTGCGTTTCTTGTCTTCTTCGGCGTACTTCTCTGCGTCTTTCACAGCAGCGTCGATGTCCGCTTCGGTAAGGTTGCTTGATGCGGTGATGGTGATTGATTGAGACTTGCCGGTTGCCTTATCGCACGCTTTGACGGAAACGATGCCGTTTGCGTCGATATCGAACGTGACTTCGATTTGCGGGATTCCGCGCGGTGCGGGTGCGATGCCGACGAGTTCGAATCTGCCGAGCGTCTTGTTGTCGCGAGCAAATTGTCTCTCACCTTGCAAAACGTGAATGTCAACTGCCGTCTGGTTGTCCGCAGCGGTGCTGAACACTTGCGATTTGCTTGTCGGAATTGTCGTGTTTCTGTCAATGAGTTTTGTGCAAACGCCGCCGAGCGTCTCGATGCCGAGCGACAACGGAGTTACGTCGAGAAGAAGCATATCTTTCACTTCGCCTGCGAGCACGCCGCCTTGAATTGCAGCACCGATTGCAACGCATTCGTCCGGGTTGATTCCCTTGTATGGATCTTTACCTGTGATCTTCTTGACGGAGTCGTACACTGCCGGCACACGAGTCGAGCCGCCGACCATGATGACTTTTGCGATGTCGCTGTAAGAAAGTCCTGCGTCTTTGAGTGCTTGTTGCATCGGGCCTTGAGTTGCCTTGACGAGATCTTCGGTGAGCGAATCGAATTTCGCACGAGTGAGTTCCATATCAAGGTGCATAGGCACGCCGTCCTTGATTGCGATGAACGGAAGCGAGATGTTTGTTTTTGTGACGCCCGAAAGATCGATCTTTGCTTTTTCTGCCGCTTCTTTGATACGTTGCATTGCCATCTTGTCACCGGTGAGATCAACGCCGTGTTCTTTCTTGAATTCGGAAGTGATCCAGTCGATTATACGCTTATCGAAGTCGTCGCCGCCGAGTCTGTTGTTGCCTGCGGTTGCAAGAACTTCGAAGACACCGTCGCCGAGTTCGAGAATTGATACGTCGAACGTGCCGCCGCCAAGGTCGAAGATAAGAACTTTCTGATTCTTGTTTTCATCCTTATCGATGCCGTATGCAAGAGCCGCCGCCGTAGGTTCGTTGATAATACGTTTCACTTCGAGACCTGCGATTCTGCCAGCGTCTTTGGTTGCTTGACGTTGAGAGTCCGTGAAGTATGCAGGAACGGTGATGACCGCTTCCGTAACCTTTTCGCCGAGATATTTCTCTGCGTCGTTTTTAAGTTTTGTCAAAATCATTGCAGAGATCTCTTGCGGAGTGTATTCCTTTCCGTCGATCTTCACTTTATAATCGCTGCCCATCTCTCTCTTGATGGAACTTACGGTGTGTTCGGGGTTTGCAACAGCCTGACGCTTTGCGATTTCACCGACGAGTCTTTCACCGTCTTTGAATGCCACTACGCTCGGAGTGGTTCTCATGCCTTCGGCATTCGGGATAACGACCGCTTCGCCGCCTTCCATGACTGCTACACAAGAGTTTGTTGTACCAAGGTCAATACCGATAATTTTTCCCATATTATTACTCCTTTTCCCTTTCGGGAAGAAAACTTTATTTTTTATTTTATTTACACCCGCTTTCGCGAGAGTGTTGCTTGTTTATTGTTTGTATCAAAGCCGTATCGTTTATTCCCGATATCCGACTTTGACGCTTGCCGGGCGAAGAAGTTTGTCGTTGAGCAAATATCCTTTTGCAAGCACTTCAACGACCTTGCCCGCATTCTGCTCGTCCTTTACTCTTTCAACCGCCTGCATAACCTTTGCGTCGAACTCTTTTCCGTCTGTCTCGACTTCTTTAAGTCCGAAGCCTGCAAGTGCGGACAATATCTGGTTTTCCATCATATTGAATCCCGTCAATGCGGATTGGTCTTGTATATACTTTCTTGCAAGATCGCAGTTGTCAAGCACGGTGAGCAACTTTTCAATCACTATCGATTGTCCGAGAAGTTTCATATCTTCCGCAATCGAATTGTTGCGTTTGCGATAGTTGTCGAAATCGGCCTGCAATCTTTGCGTCAGTCCCTTGCAAGTGTTCGCTTCCGCAATCGCTTGTCCGAGTTTCTGTTCGAGTGCCGCAATATATTGCTCGTCGTTCATTCCGTCGCGGTCGATTTCGATATCGGGCTTTTGCTCGGTTTCTACTTCGCCCTGCTCCGCCGTCTCGACGGTCTCGGTTTCGACTTCTTCGTTTACGTTTTGTTTGTTCTTGTTCTTACTCATCTTTATCGTCCTTTGAAGCAATGCTGTTTATCGTCTTTTTCATATAATCCAGCACGCCGATAACTTTCTTATAGTCCATTCTTTCAGGTCCGATGACGCCGGCTTGTCCGACCACTTCGTCCCCGACTTTGTACGCCGCGGTGATTATCGCGCATTTGTCTACGCCACTGTCTTCCTTGCCGATACGCACCGAGAACTCAATGCTGCTTTCGTCGCTTTGAAGTATCTCGCTCATGCTCGCCTTATCGGATATAACCGACAGGAAGTTCTTTGCGTCTTCGACGTTGTTGTATTCGGGATAATCGAGCATTTTGAGCGCGCCTTCCACGAATACGTTGGTGTCGCTGTGCTCGCTCATATATATTCTCAATATATCGAGCACGTCGTCAAGCACGTCCGCAAAGCCTTTCAGTTCGTCGTCAATCTGACTTATATCGATTTTTTCGACTTCCGTCACATGCTTGCCTGCAAACACTTTGTTGAGCACTTTCGTCGCCGTGTCTACGTATTCGGGTCTCACGTCGTCTTTAAGGTCTATCGCCTTATCGGCAATCATTCCCGCACTCGTGACTATCAGCACAACCGCTTTGCCCTGTTTGAGCGGAACGAGTTTGATTTCTTCTATTACGATGTCTGCCGTGTTCTTCTCTACGATGAACGAAGTGTAATTCGTCACGTCGCTGATTATCTTCGCCGCTTCGACCGACATATCCTGAATCTTGCCGAGTCTTCTCAAAAACTTGTCTCTGATGAA
>CALGEU010000050.1 GCA_937881285.1 uncultured Clostridia bacterium
CATTTTAAGGTTAAAAGAGAAATAATGCGCGTTTTTCAAAGCAAAAAAATCTTATCGCACAGAAAAACAGCACTATGTTCTCCCTGTTAAAATAAGCGAATTTTCTTTGCATCTTCAATGATCAACCACAGGATGATACTTTGATAATACAGATTATCCGAAGAAAACGACGACCAAATAAAAACACGAAAGGTGTATCATTATAATAGATTGATTTCACGATTATGCATTATAAAACACATCTCGTGTATTTGATTTTAGAAATGATTCTCCGTAACATCGCAGCAAAAATCAAAACACCATTCGTGTATTAATAATGTGATAATTGTCGATTTTTGACCGAATATGACAGAATAAAACACTATTCGTGTATTTTAAGTGTTTTCAAATATACTTTTCTATCTTCGGTGATTCTGTAACTCTCGATTGCCTTTTGAATACTTTTGTTATGCACCCAAACGCCGAGTTTTTTCTCTTCAACGACTTTTATGGCGTCATTCCATTGTTTGATAAGCGCAAAACTCATATACCAGGCAACCGCCATATCGACGTAATACTCTCCGCATTTGACTTCGAGCACTTTTTCCATTTTGTCGATTGAATAATCTTCGTCGAGAAAATGGCGCATTGCATTGACTATGCCGAAACGAACCGTATACGTCTCGTCCGACTTCAGCCACTTGCAAATTTCCTTCCACAATTCGCTTTTGTGTTTTTCAAAAACTTTCGGAGCAAATACGTCGCAAACAGCCCAGTTATCGACAAACGGCAAAAAGTCGTTTGTTTCTTTAAGCGCAACGTCGAAATTCTTCTCGCTTGCAACAAGAAGCGCGTGCAACACGTTTTCGTCATAATAGGCGTGCGGAAGTTCTGAAAGGAAACTTTCCTTTTCGTTTAAGACGAAGTTATCGTCGCAAAGAAGCGTCTTTGCAATCTTTCTCATCGCAGGCATTCTCACTCCAATTATACTTTCGGGATTAACCGTCGGAATCAACGCACTGTGAAAACTTTTATATTTCGGATCTGCGTTTTCAAAAAGAAGATTTAATACTTTTTCCATATCTCAAAAATCATTCGTCGCTTGCGCGTAGCATAAAAAAAATCAATACGAATTATATCATCACAAATCGTACGTCTAATATACGTTGCAATACACACATCACAAATCGCACTTAATTATATGTTCGAGCAAAGCCTTGCATCCTTCGACTATGTCATCGTAAGTCACGTCAAAGTTTCCCGTCCACCACGGGTCTGCGATGTCTCTCGGATTTTTTGCAAAATCGAGCAATCGACACACTTTCACGTCTTCTCCGAGAATTCTGCGCATCGCAATCAGGTTGCGCTCTTCCATTCCGACAA
>CALGEU010000051.1 GCA_937881285.1 uncultured Clostridia bacterium
TACGTTTCCAAAGCGTGTCGGTAACTTCGTCGGGAAGTTTGACCGTCCAACCTTCTACGATTTGCATCACGGGGCCAAGCCCTTTGATGAGATTAAGACGAATCATCGTTGCAGGCATTTCCGCTCTCGTAACGAAACGGCTCGAATAACCGCCACCGCGGAAATAACCTAAATCCGCGTAAGGCCACGAAACGTGCGACATAATGTTGTCAATGTCTTCGTTAGTGACTTCCCACCATTTCTTCATAACTGCATTGCCGTTTTCGTCTTTCACTTCACCGCAAGCATCGACGCAGCACGCACCCGAATTGATAAGGTGAATGAAACCGTTCGCTTCTTTTGCTTTGCCTTCTATTTCATATCCCGTAACGCGTTTTACGGCATCGCCCGACCAATACGTACGAACGTCCGCAAACATTTGCGCTCTGCCGGTGAGCAACTTCATAAACAACATACTCGTTGCATTGAGAGTGTCGTTTTCCGTGCCGATAATATAAGGCTCTCTTGCACCGTTCCAGTCGAAAGAAGAGTTGAGTATGCTTTCGGGGAAATCACAGTTGGGATAGAAGTCCGTCCATTGACGTTGACCTTGGAAACCGCCTACGATTGCGTTATGTCCGACGGATTCTTCTTCAAAACCTTTTTTCAAACGCTTGTTGCCGTTGTAAAGGTCTTTGATAATGCACGCCATTTTGGCGGTAAATTCCCAATCTTTTTCCTTTTGAGCGGGAGTTTTTTGCATTTCGATAGGGTTTTTGTCAAAATCTTCACGGCATTTTTCTTTTATCCAAGCAAGTGCTTTCTTGTACTCGTTCTTATCGTAAATGCCTTCCGTCATTCGACGAATAATTTCGACTTCGTCAACGGATTCGACTCTCATACCGAGATATTCTTCAAAGAAATCGGGTGAGATAATACTTCCGCCGATACCCATCGTGACAGAACCGATTTGAAGATAAGATTTTCCGCGCATCGTTGCAACTGCGACAGCCGCTCTTGCAAAACGCAATATTTTTTCTTGAACGTCATCGGGAATGGTCGTATCGTCTGCGTCTTGAACTTCGTGTCCGTAGATACCGAATGCGGGCAAACCTTTTTGGTTATGCGTTGCAAGAACGGACGCAAGATACACCGCCCCAGGTCTTTCCGTGCCGTTGAATCCCCAAACCGCTTTTATAGTCATCGGATCCATATCCATAGTTTCCGCACCGTAACACCAACACGGCGTAACCGTAAGCGTGATGTC
>CALGEU010000052.1 GCA_937881285.1 uncultured Clostridia bacterium
ACGGCGTGTTGACGCCGTAGATGAAGGACTGGATGCATTGTTTGACTTCTTTGTACGAAAGATTGTCAACTTTGACGAACGGAGCAAGATACGTGTCGAAAGAACTGAACGCTTGTGCGCCTGCCCATTCATTTTGCATTATGCCAAGGAAGTTGACCATTTGGTTGCAGAGAGTGGAAAGGTGTCCTGCAGGGGAAGACGTAATCTTGCCGGGGATACCGCCGAGACCTTCCTTGATGAGTTGCTTGAGCGACCAACCCGCGCAATAACCGGTGAGCATGGAAAGGTCGTGAATGTGAATTTGCGCTTCGCGGTGTGCTTTTGCGATTTCTTCGTCGTAGATTTCGCTGAGCCAGTAGTTTGCCGTCACCGCGCCCGAGTTGGAAAGGATAAGACCGCCGACGGAGTACGTCACGGTGGAGTTTTCCTTCACGCGCCAGTCGTTGATTTTGAGATAGTTGTTGACGGTGTTCTTGTAGTCGAGCATCGTGGAGTTCATCTCGCGAAGTTTCTCGTGTTGTTTTCTGTAAAGTATGTATGCCTTCGCCACTTCTACGTAGCCCGATTGAATGAGAACCACTTCCACTGCGTCCTGAATGTCTTCAACGCTCACGCAGTCGTCTTTCACCTTGTCGTTGAAAGTTGCCGTAACGCGCAAAGCAAGCATATCGATGATGTCGTCGCTGTAGTTTTTGCCCACCGCGTCGAACGCTTTTTCGATTGCGACTTTGATTTTGTTAAGGTTGAACGGAACGATGTTTCCGTCTCTTTTTTTGATGTTCAACATAGTATTGAAAATCTCCTTTTGAAAATGTGCCCTTTAATTATATCAAGCACGCCCGATATGTCAAGGGCGCAACACAAAAAATCGCAAAATAAAGTGTGAAACTTTTTTGAGAAACACTACATATTGTGTATTTGTAGAAAAATGCCACAATTTGTCAATTCCACTTTTCGTGTCTCAAAAACGCCTGTTTTTGGCAATGTAAACGGGTATGTAAAAACGCAAACGGCAATCTAACGCGCCCTATTGATTTTCGGATTTTGGCGTAGGCGAAACGTTTTGCCACCATATATTGCGGTGTCGATTTATAAAAAATCCGCTTCACGAAGAAAGCGGATTCAATGAAGACGATTTCGTTTTAAAAGGGAGTTCGTCCTACAAGATAATCGGTGGTCACGTTAAAATAATCTGCGAGTTTGCAAAGCATCACGAGATCGGGCAAACGATCGCCTGTTTCGTATTTTGCGATCGTGGAACAGTCGACGCCTAGTTCTTTTGCAAGCGCAACTTGCGACAATCCTTTTTCCTTGCGCAGTTCAACAAGTCTTGTGCGCAATAATAATACGTTTTGTTCGTCAACATTTGTTCTCATATTGACATTATGACATTTTGCCAGTATAATACTTTTAATACTGGCAATTTGCCAGTGAAGTGCGTGAATTTTAATATTTGCAGGAGGGGCAAAGATGAAAAAAGCAAGAATACTGCTTATCTTGGTTTTGATTATGCTTGTGATGACGATGCTCGTCGCTTGCGGAGAGAAGCCGGGACGGGGCGGCGACACGGAACACTTGCACAATTTCATAGAGAAACAGGATTCGCAATATCTGAAATCCGCTGCAACTTGCGAAACGGCGGCAGTGTATTACAAATCTTGTTCGATATGCGGTATCAAGGGTGAAGAAACGTACGTCTACGGCACGGCGTTGGGGCATTCGGGTGGGCAAGCGACCTGCACGAAGCCTGCGGTGTGTCAGGTATGCTCAAAAGAGTACGGAGAAGCACTCGGGCACGCGTACAATGACGGTGTCGTCATCACCGAATCGACTTGTACGAAAGACGGCGTTATGGTCAAAACGTGTACGAGATGCGGAGACAAAAATAATATAGCCATTCCCGCATCACACAAGGGAGTGTGGTATATAACCGCCGAGCCGCGTTGTTTTGACAAGGGCGAAAGACAGCGTATATGCACGGTTTGCGATGCAATAGAAACGGAAGAATTGCCGGCGATCGGACATCACGATTTGCAAGATGCAACTTGCGAAGAAGGAAGAGCGTGTTCGAAGTGCCACTATGTTGAAGGC
>CALGEU010000053.1 GCA_937881285.1 uncultured Clostridia bacterium
AATTTTTCATCGCCGATCAAACCTTTATCGTGCCACAAAGACCAGATCGACAACATATTTTTGCGAATATCCGCAGCGATCGGATATATGTCTTGTTTTGTTGAATTTTCTGTCTTATAGCACAAAACTTTATTGTTTATTATGCTATCGTCTTTGATCTTCGACTGCGGATAGATATGATCTATATCGCAGATGTTTTTGCCAAAAAGATCTTCTATGTCGATCGATTTTCCGCTATAAGCACTGCGCCCCATTTGCATATAATACAAATACAGTTTGTCGCTCAAAAAACGAGCGTCGTCAGTGCTTTCGATTTGTCCGGTCAAATCAGATATTTCATTTTGAGTAATCCAGTCTCTTACGTCCGCCTTACAGGAACGATACAACTCAAGCAACTGTTGTTTTCTTGATTTTGTGCGCTTTTTGTCCTTATCTTCTCCGCGCGCCATTTCGATAAATACACGTTTGGGTGGACAACCTTGCACCTTTTCGATTTCTTTTGCAAGGCACACGGTTCTCCATATAGCACGTTTAACCGACGGCGAACAATACAAATTTTCAATCGTTTTATATGACACGCCGTCTTCACAGATAAACTCTGAATTGTATCTGTCAACGGCATTGGAAAATCCGTACTTTTTAGACATCAATTCCATCAGATTACAACCGGTCTCGCGCATTGCTTCGATAATTGTCAAAAGTTCACCGTCTTCTGTAACGGTGACAATATCTTCACTGTCCAAAAATCTTCTGGACAGTCGTCCCCAGCCGACGCAATTGAGATCTTTCAATTTTTTCGTTTGCTCTGCACTCAGTTTATACTTTCTTTGTGTCCTTTCGGCTGCACGAGAAGCGTCCCCCATAACGGTGAACCACTTTATAATCTCTTCACACATGTCTGTGTCCATGTTGTTTCCAAACAGAGAATTGAAAAATCTATACGTTGAAAACGAACTCTTTATTTCTCCGTCTATGCCTGCAAAATTTTCCGCAACGCCTTCGCCTTTTTCAATCAAACCTTCTTTTTCAAGTGTTTTGCCTATAACCTTCAACGTTATTTTACACCTTTGAGATTTAGCAAATGCAACGATTGCGTCTCTAGCCGTTTTATCAAGCCTTTGTCCTTTAAAAGTAACGTTGTTAAGTTCATTAAGAAATGCAAATTCACTGTATAGCAACGACTGTTTCGGCAATACGTCTTCTCCGATAAGATATGTGCACTTATTGGTCATACGGTCAATAAATGCGTCTTCGGATGCATGTTTATCAACAACCTTATCGAAATTCCACGGCGTAATTTTCACGTTTTTCATACCGTCGTATTTTTTTACCCATGCAAACTTTTTCTCAGCGTGCAAATCGTTCAACGGACCTACATAATACGGTATTCTAAACGTCAAAAGCATAACGATTTTGTCTTTGATCTTTACGTCATCGCTAATTTCGTTAAGAAACGGAAAATTAACACTTGCATTTTCAAGAATACGCTCCAACTCTGCTTTATGAACCTGATAAGGTATAACTCCATTCGCATTCGTTCTTTGTTTTTCAAGAAATGTGCCGTCTTCTATTCTTTTGAGTATCTCTTCGTCTTTAACAAAAGATTTCAAATATTTATAAAAATCGTCTTTGCTTGCATGCGCAAACGATTTATTTCGGTCGCTGCCGACATAAGCGGCATAATTGTTTACTTTTTCTTGTTTTCTGAAAACTTCCTTGTATTTATCTTGCCCGAATTCGCGTTTCACGTATTCTTTAAGCAAACGCAAGTCTTCCTTGTGGCTATCATATTTTGCGCACATCGCTTCCGATACATATCTGTAATTACCCAGTATCT
>CALGEU010000054.1 GCA_937881285.1 uncultured Clostridia bacterium
AAGAACGTTTATCTCAAAATGAACGAAAAGAAAGAATAATTTTTCGTTTCGCAAAATTTTCGATTATAAAAAAGACCTTTTCAAGGTCTTTTTTTCGTAGTTATTTTTCAAATTAAAACGGCGCAAGTTATATGCGCCGCGAATTTATTATTTTATATCGTCAAGCGGAAGCGGCGTAACGTCAAAACTTCCGTCGTCGAAAATGTCGATGAGCGTGCCGCCGCGTTGCGTGTGGCGCTTCATAATGCCCTTGTAGGCGTTGTAGTCTATGCTCATGCCGTACGTCAGGCGTATGCCCTGATAGGTGATTGACAACGTATTGAGATGGTCGTGTCCCATAAACATGCCCTTGCAACTGCCAAACTTCACCATTTCGGAGAAAAACTTGCCTTCCACGGTTTTGGGATATCCGAAATAGTTGTCTTTTTCCTGCACGAAACCGCAATGATAGGTCGCTTCACCCGTCTTTTTGTAGCACTTCTCCCACCCTTCCTTGAATTCTTTCGGCGGAATGTGGAAGAACGCGAGCGATTGTGCCTTTTCACCGTCTTTGCTCAATGCGTTGATTTCGTTTTTATACCATTCTATCTGGTCGTCGTGAATGGTGTCGAAACCGCTGAAAAAGTTCCAGGTGAGATAGGCGTTGCTGTCAACGAACATAAGCGCGGTATTGAGCGAGCCGTCTTCGTTGAGCAAGGGTATACAATAGTTGCCGTCCCCCGTGATGTTCTCGTCGCCGTGTCTGAAAAGGCAATGTTCGAGCGCACCGTAAAAATCACCGAGTTGTTTCTTGTTTGCCTTTGCCCACACTTCGCTGTCGTGGTTGCCGAACACAACCGTCCAAGGCTTTCCGAGTTTTTCCATAACGGCGGCAAACATCTCGCTTGCTTTAAGGTTGTTGAGACTGCCTTGATTGAGCCACGGCATAGGATACACCATATCCCCCGTCACGACCACGAAATCGGCGTTTGAAGCGTTCACGATTTTCTCGACTGCGGCAAGCGCGAGTTTGTCTTTCTTTCTCGTTGCGAGCGAGCCGCCGATGTGAATATCGGTGAGTTGCAATATTCTGAACGGCTTTCCGTTTTCTTTCACTGCGACGTCTCTTCCGTCGCGCGTTTCAAAATGAGCCATCGTCACTCCTTGTCGTCAACTGCGGTTTTATCCTGCAAATCTGCGCTTTCAACGTCGTTTTGCGCCGTTTCGCCCGCATTTTGGACGTCCTGACCGTCAACCGCAAGTTCTTCTTCGTTTTCGGAAATTTCTTCGAGTGCGGATTCAACGCCTTCGACGTATGCGTTGTGTTTGTCTTCTTCGGTCACGACGATTTCAACGACGTCCGCAGGATTGACCTTGCCGTAAAGTTCTGCAACGAGTGCTTCTCTTTCTTTGGATTCTTCGTCGGTGAGAGTCTTGCCCGATTTTCTTGCTTCGATGAAATAGCGTATGCGAGTGAGTTTCGCGCTCGTGATTTTGTATCTGAAAGACGCAATGAGCGCAACGGTGATGAACACCGCAACCGAAATGCCGAGAACGAGACGTATCGTGAGCAACACTTTGTCGCTTTGCGGAATGTATGCCGCAACGTCGTCAGACGTGTTTTCGACGTAGCCGAGACCGCCGATAATCCAGCCGACCATACCAACGCCGAGTGCGCCGCCAACCTTTCTTGCAAGAGTCATCATGCCGCTGTACGTGCCGGTGGGTCTTGCGCCGGTTGCCATTTCGGCAACGTCAACGGTGTCGGGGAATATAATCCAAGGCATCATTTGCGCGCCGCCGAAGCCCAAGCCCATGATGAGCGCGACGATGGGAACGAGAATGGGCGGTGCCCAACTCGGGTCCATAACCGCAAGCATAATGCCGCCGCCGATATAGAACGGCAACCCCATGCGGAAAGCGAATTGTTTGCTCTTCTTGTCCATCATGACGCGAGCGAGCGGAAACATAACTACAGCCGCCACCATAAGCGGAGCAATGATGAAGAGCGAAGACATCTTCATGCCGAACAGTTCATAGCCGTGCCACACGTCGGTTGCGTAATAAACGGCGAGTGCAGAGATAATGTCCATGCACATAAACGCGGTGACATACATCACGATATGCCAGCGATACGAGCGGTTTTTGTACGGAATCGCGTAACTGTTGACGAATTGTTTGAAATTGAATTTCTGTTTCGGAGTTTTTGGATTGATACGTTCTTTGACGAAGATACCGCAAATGACGAGACCGCCGCCGAACAGCGTTCCGAAAATTATGCTCATGCAGAGCCAGAAATCGACGGACGAAAGTTGCGGCATGAAAAGGAAGCCCGTTCCGTCCGGATTCGTAAGTGCTTCGATAAACACGAGCGGAAGAACGTATCCGAGACCCGACGCGATTGCCGTGAAAACGAGTTTTACGGTGTTTGCGTTGTTGCGTTCTCTAAAAGACGGGGTTATGTCGCTTGCCATCGAGCAATACGGCACTTGCGTGACCGTCGAACACGTGTTCCATATAATATACAGAATGATGATATACGCCGTGAAGCCGCCCACGGACATTCCCCACTCCCTGACGGGCAGGAACACGAAGAAAATGCAGATGAACAGCGATATGCCGCCGAAGAACATATACGGCTTACGTCTACCCCACTTTCCGCGCGTGTTGTCGGAAATGAAGCCCATAAACGGGTCGGTGATAGCGTCCCACAGTTTTGCGAGCATCATAATGGTGGAAGCCACCGTCATTGCGATGCCGTTTTTGGTCATGTAGGCAAGCATAACGCAAGACATCATGCTCACGCCGCCGCCGTCCATGAGACCGCCGATACCGTAGGCGAGTTTCTCTTTGAGCGGCACTCTGTCCGCTTCCGCAATAGGCTCGAGAGCCACGTCGTTTTTCTTATTCTTTTTCATAAACGTCCCTTTTGGTGGATTTATGGATATATTCTAACATATTCAGGGGGTATATCTCAATAGATATTTAACATTTAATATATATATTCTTCGCCCGATATTGCTTGCTATTGACATAAATCGGACAAACTGTTAAAATATAAAAAAACACTTCAAGGTGGCAAAATGAGCAAACCTATCGTTGCGATAATGTACGATTTTGACAAAACTCTCTGCACGCGCGACATGCAGGAGTACACTTTCATTCCAAGTCTCGGCATGCAACCCGACGAATTCTGGAAAGGCACGGGCGAGATTGCGTCCAAACAGCAAATGGACAGCGTGCTCACCTATATGTATTGCATGATCACAAAATCCGAGCAAACGGGCAAGCCGTTCACGCGCGAAGACCTTGTGGAATGCGGAAAACATATCGAATATCTCCCCGGCGTTCAGGAATGGTTTGAAAGAGTCAACGAATACGGCGAAGAAGCAGGCGTGAGAGTGGAACACTACGTTCTCTCTTCGGGACTTAAAGAAATCATAGAAGGCTCGAGCATCGCAAAGTTCTTCAAAAAGATTTTTGCAAGCGAATTTCTCTACGACTCCAAAACGGGCAAACCCATTTGGGCAAAAATGGCGGTCAACTACACCAACAAAACCCAGTTCGTATACCGCATCAACAAAGGCGTGCTTGACATCAGCAACAACGTGGACGTCAACGCTTCCCGCCCCGACGACGACAGACGCGTGTATTTTAACAACATGATTTACATCGGCGACGGATTGACGGACGTGCCATGCATGAAACTTGTCAAACAATCGGGCGGACACTCGATTGCGCTTTATCAGAACGGACAGAAAGACAAAGTGCAACCTTTGCTGAAACACGAACGTGTGGACTGGATATTCGAAGCGGACTACCGCAAAGACAAAGCCCTTGACAAAGCCATGCACGACCTTATCAAAAAACTTGGCGTTGACAACAAACTCATCCGTCTCAACAAATCACAACTTAATGAAATACAAGATTTGGACGAATAACAATCATCATATATTACAAGTGGCACGCAAAATGCGTGCCGCTTTCTTGTTTTCTCACAAAAACATACTGATTCTGTGAGAAAAGTGAATTATTTATGCTCAAATATCGTTTTTCTCACAAAAACACATCGATTATGTGAGAAAAATAAATCCCCGAGCAAATCGCTCGGGGATTTTGTTTTAATAGCATTGATTATGCTTGTTTGGTGTAAGTTATCTTTACATCAATCATTGCATCGTCATCATAATAGCTAACTGTGAGAGTATTGCCATCAGATGATAGTTCTGCCGTCCAATCTCTTGATCCGTAAGAATATGTTGCTTTGCCGTCACTTCCAACTTTATAAGTAAAGCTAAATGCGCCTGCCGTTCCATTTCCTTTGCCATCAAATACTATAGTGTCAGAACCTTTCGCCCACGTACCTGCAAATGCATCGAGAGTTTCTTATGCTTCTTTCGTGAAAGTCTTTGAGAAGGGAGTATCACCGTCATCGTACGACACTGTCATAGTGTTGCCGCTGATTGAGCATTCGATATCAAGTCCACCATTTACAAACTTTGCTTTGCCACTAGTAATAGTGTAAGAGAAAGAGTTTCCATCTTCGTTCGTAACGGTTCCCTTCCCGTCAAATGTCCAGGAAAGTTTTCCGTCCGAAGTTTTCCACGTTCCTGCGAAATCATCGAGAACTACGGGGAGTTCTGCAATCTTTCTTGCAGTGCCGATTGAAGAATCGTCTTCAAGAACGGTAAGGCTACCGTCTTCAAATGTGCAGATATAGTCGCAATAGTAGAAGTTGAACTTCACAAGGTTGTCGGTCACAGTGTAATCAACGGTCTTTGTGGTTGTGCCGTAATCGCTGACTCTGCTTGCAACAAGTTTGCCGTCCGTACCAAACGTGAAGGTGTAATAATAGTAATCGAACAATTCCCAAGTACCTTCAAGTTTCGATGTATCGACGTCAAACGTCAATTCTGCAGAAGCAAGAGAGATAGACGTATCTGTGCCGGCAT
>CALGEU010000055.1 GCA_937881285.1 uncultured Clostridia bacterium
CCCCGAAAAACTCATAATAAAAGGAGAAACGAGATGAGATTGTTGGTTGTTGAAGACGACGAAAAGTTGTCGAAGATTTTGTCGGTGTCACTCAGTTCGCTCGGCGACGTGGACGTGGCCCTGTCAGGCGAGCGCGCGTTGCAACTTGTGGAAAAGACATATTACGACGTGGTGATTCTCGACCTTATGCTCGGTAAACTTTCGGGCATAGACACACTCAAAGAAATCCGCAGAATGCACATAATGCCGGTTATAATACTCTCCGCGCTCAGCGACGTAGACAAAAAAATCGAGTGTTTCAAGCTCGGCGCGGACGATTATCTGACAAAGCCGTTTTCACGCGAAGAACTCATTGCGCGCATAGAAGTCGTTTTGAGAAGAACGGGCGGAACGTTCAGCAGCACGGATTATCACTACAAAAACATGGAAGTGAATTACGCGAGCAAAATGCTGAAAATCGACGACAATTACGTCGAAATGAACCGCAAAACTTATGAAATTCTCGAACTTCTCGTTCGCAACAAAGAAATTATCATGGCAAAGCAACAGATTTTCGACAGAATCTGGGGCTATTATTCCACGACGGGCATACAGGTCATCGACATCAACATTTTCCGTCTGAGAAAAATATTGCAGGAATACGGATTCGACCAGAATCTAAAAACAATAAAAGCGACGGGATACATGTGGACTGAAAAGGTGTAACCATGGCAAAACTTGACAAAAACCTAAAAAAACAATGGCTGATTTTCACGCTTATAAACACTCTTTTGCTGATTGCGGTGCTTGGCGCGTTTATGGCAGGTTTCGTCGTGTTTTCCGCACGTTCGACCGAAAACGCAATGAAGAAAGGCATTGCTGAATATGCCGCGACACTGAAAAAGAACGACCTTCAATCATTGCTTGACGCATGCCGGAGCGAAAGCGGAAATCTCGACGCAAACAATCCTGCATACGATTTCGGCATATACGTTGTGAGAAGCGACGGAAGTTACGGCTTTTACAGCAAAAACGACTATCTCGTGAAAAACTCCCCCATAATCGGCGGAAGGTCCGACACATGTGAGCGCATGACGATAGGTTCGCACGAATATATGACCTACACCACCGCCGTGACCGACAACGCGGGGGCGTATATAAAAGTTTTCGTGTGCGCGGACTTTCTCACCGAAGCGTCAGCCAACGTGAAAAAATACAGCATACCGTTTGCGATTGCGTTTGCGGTGCTTTGCGTTGCGATGGCGCTTGCTCTCGGTCAGATAGAAATCAAGCCGATAACCGACAACTACTACAAGCAAAAGGCTTTCATCAACGATATGTCCCACGAAATACGCACTCCGCTTGCGATAATCAAAGGCAATCTAGAAAACGTGCTTGCAACTCCCGACGCGAGCGTAAGCAGAGTGTCGGACGAACTCAACGCGTGTCTTGACGAAGTGGACTATATGACGACGATGTCTACGGGGCTTCTGAACATCGTGCGCGGCGAGAGCAAATCCATAAAGAAAGAAGGCATAATGAGCGAAGCGGTGACCGAAGTCGTTGACCTGTTTGCAGACGTTGCGGCACTCGGAAACAAATCGCTGATTGCTTGCGTGGAATACTGCGACATACAGGTTGACAAAGAAAAAATCAAGCAACTGCTCACCGCTCTTCTGGACAACGCCATAAAATACACGCGCGACGGAGACAGAATAACCGTGAAACTCAAAAACGCGAAAGAAGGCTGTCTTCTGAGTGTTGCAGACACCGGCATAGGCGTTGAAAAAGGCGAACTCGATAAGATATTCGACAGGTTTTACCGCGCGGAAAACGCAAAAGAGATAAACGGAACGGGGCTTGGGCTTGCGGTTGCGAAATCTATCGTCGAAAGCATGAACGGCACTATAAAAGCGGTGCAAAATATCCCCGAAGGTCTTGAAATAGACGTGGCGATAAAAAGGGGCTGATATGAAAAAATTCGTATTGACTGCGCTTGCGTGCATACTGATTGCGACTACGCTCGTAGCGTGCAGCGCAAAAAACGATATTCCGTACGGAAAACCGAGCGGCTGGGACGTGTATACTGAAACTCTTGCAAGCGGCGTTGCGGATATGATATGCGGAAAAGACGACGTTACAATCCGTATAGACGGATTGCTCACGATTGCGGGGACAAGATACCCGTTTTCATTCGGAACTGACTATTCTCTCTCGTCTCCCGACGATTCGGCAATGTCGGCAACCATAAGCGCCGCAAATTCCGCTATTTTTTCTCTGAAATCGAATAACGAGTGCACCTATATAGACATATCGCAAAACTCGGTGCTTTCAAGCGCAAAAATCAAACTCGAACAAACCAACTTCTTCGACTGGCTGAACGTCGAATACAACGCCGCCAACAAAGACGAAGCGAAAGAGACCGTAAAAGAGTTTGTGACGGGACTTTGCACGGAGTATTTCAAAAACGCGGACACGACGCCCGACAAAAAGGCGTTGACCTTCGTTCTTGCGGACGGCGTAAAAGGCGAAAAACTCACCGCTCTTTCGCAAATGATTTCGTTTATCGACGAAGAAGTGGCAACGATGTTTGCAGGCGCACTCGGAATATCCGACGTAAACGCGCTCGTCTCGACGATACCCGAAATCGCAGGTTCTCTCACTTTTGCATTTGACAACGGCGTATTGTCGATTTCTTCGACGAATTTGACGATAGGCTCGAAAGAGTGTGTGCTTGCGGTGAAAGTCACAACGAGCGACACGGACAAAATAAAAGACTCTTTTCCGACAAGCGACGACGGCTACAAAGTGACGAAAATTGCGTGTTCGAGCATAGACGGCACGCTTGCGAGCATGGACTCGGCAACGAAACGCATTGCCGTGAAATACGACATGCAACTCAACGCCAACGTCGACGTGATGAAACTTCTCTTCAACGACTACGACCTTAACTGCCTTGACGACGACAACTTTCTGCACTTGCGGCTCAGTCACAAATGCACGGCGGATTGCTCTGAGTATTGCAAATCCCGCATATCGCCTTCAAAAGGCGCGGTGATTGACATCGCGTTTTCGCCGTCGGCATTCGGCAGCCACAATCTGTATATAAACACCAACGTTAAGTGCCTTATGAGCGACGACTATCTTGAAAAAATAAGCAAGTACGACAACACGGTCAATACGCTCAATATCCCCGACTACTGCATGTTCACGCTCGTGCCCGAAGAACTCGGAAAAGACGTAAGCAAACTGCTCTTGAAATGGTACTCTTCGATAATGGCAGACGAAAGCGGAAAAGTTGACTTCGATTTTGCACAGGTCAAAGAAATTTTCTCGGAAAACGCAATCGCAAGCCGCATATTGTCGGATATAGACAGCGACGAGTTCGATATTGACACTCTTCGTGTGAAAATCGACGACAATATCTACGGACAAGTGAACGAATACGACATATATAAAGACGTCGTGTATATCATCGACAAGGAAGAATCTTCGCTCAAATCGTACGCTGCAGCGTATATAGCGGGATGCAAAGAATACAACTCTTTGAGTTGGAGTTACGAGACCGACGCCGAAGCGAAAGACACCGACGGAAACGTATACACACTGACGAACGTATACGACGAACAAGGCAATCTGATTCACGGCGCAAACGGCGGAAAATACGTGCCGATGAGCGCGACGGAAGCGCAAAGTCTCGTCGGAAAATCACTGAAATACAGTTACGTCAACCTTGAAAAAACGACGGTTGAAAACGTCTATGCAACAATAGTTTCCATAAGCGACATAGACTTTTCAAGCACTGATTTGCAAGAAGTCAAAGCACGAGTAACGCGCCCGAGCGCACTCGATTACGACTGGGGCTTGGGCGAAGTGCGAGCACACGTTCTGCGCAGATTTTTCAAATGTCAAGGCGACGAATGCACACAGGAAGTGACGCTAAAAATTAAACTCGAAGAAGAAATTCCGTCTTCGTTTTTGCTTGAAACTTCACCGTCCGACGCAGAATATAAAATCACGTCAAGTACGCAAATTCCGCAGTTTATCGTCGGAAATGCGACGATAAAGTATCGAAACGGTGTTGAAAAATCGATTTCGACTATCGGGCAATCCGACGCCGTGACGACAAGCACGGGCTTGTTCAGCACGTCATATCACGTTGTCAACTGGGGAAGAGTTTCGGTGCGATACAACGTTGGCGGAAAACAAATAACGAGATACGTCAACATAAGAAAACCCGACGAATTCGAGTTTGTGACAAGAGCGTATTCCGCCGCCATAGACGAGCCTTGCTACATCACCAACTACGCAACGTTGAGAGCCGTATACAAAGACACCGTGGACGGAGTCGAAAAGAAAACGAGCGTGACGATACGTCTTTCGCTTGCCGACTTTTATATAGACGGCACTTCTCTTGCGAACGACTCGACGGCGTGGGGACATTACGCAGGATACGACGGAAGCATTCTGGTGTTCTACAAATCAAACGACTACACCGTCACGGTGAAGAAAAACGGTTTTGTCAGCGACCCGTTCAAGATTACGATAACGCCCAAAGAATACACCGAGTCGCAATATAAATTCACAGCAAGCGGCGACGTGCAAAGCATATATTATCAAAACGCGGAGTTTGCGCTGAACGGCTCGATAACAAATGCGGTGCACGGAGACGGAGAAGACAAGAATCACACTGTAAAAATCTCCGTGTACGAAGGCAAAATGCAAAACGGAACGATGAACTTCTCGCAAAAAGCGGATGAAAACGATTTCGATTTGGCATGGAGCATCGGCAATACGACTGCAAGCGGCGACACGTTGGACTACCCGCTGCCGACCATGATAAAAAATGCAATATCGTTGAAAACAAGGTTTACGTTCAAAAAACAAGGATATTTCCGAATAACCATATCGATTGACGGCACAAACGTCTATCAAACGACTGTGACTATCGTATAAATTC
>CALGEU010000056.1 GCA_937881285.1 uncultured Clostridia bacterium
CCTTTGCTTGCTTAACTATACTAACAAATCGAAAAGGCAATGTCAAACGATTTTGAAAATTTGCGCAATAAACTTTTGAAAAGTCCTACACATACCTTTTATAAGAACACTCCGAATGAGCAGAATGCGTGTATAAGTTTTAATAAGGTCACGGCTCTACAAGGGTGGACATTTTAGACTTTAAATAGAATTGCCCCATCTTTCCGGTCCACGCCGGCATTTCTTCCACCACTCGTATAAGGTGCTTTCTCTACAAAAGTTCACATCGCTCGCGGGGAAGACAGGCGGCACTCGCATAAATAAGTATCGTTCACTCATTATGCCACCACGCTTTGTGCGCCAGGCAGTAGCCAACAATACGGCGCAGTCGCTTGTACAACCGTCAAGCTCGGCGCTTATTTGCTCGCCGCCTTGCGGCTCGTGTTCCGTCTTTGAAGTTGCATATTCCGTTTATAAGTGCATGAAGAAATTAAATGAAAAATGCGATAAATAGATGAAGAACAAGAAAGAGCCACGCTAACGGCAACCCTAATGTACTATACGTACATGAGTTGACGGGAGCGTGGCTCTGCCGCGGTTATTCGCTATTTAGCGCATTTTTACTTAATCTCTTTGGTGGCGACTTCCAGCAAAGCCTTCGCCACAAACTCTTCCACCGTCATAGTGCCGAGATCGCCTTCACTGCGATGGCGCACGGAAATGACGTTCTGTTCCGCTTCTTTATCGCCGATGACTATGATGTAAGGAACTTTGTCGAGTTGCGCTTCTCTTATCTTCTTGCCGAGTTTCTCGCTGCGCACGTCCGCTTCTGCACGAAGTCCGAGATCGAAGAGTTTGTTGCGGACTTCTTTTGCCTTGTCCGCGGTACGATCGGTGAGAGAAAGCACTCTTGCCTGTTCGGGTGCGAGCCACATCGGGAACGCTCCGTTGTATTTTTCGATGAGCATTGCAAGAGTACGCTCGTAGCAACCGATGGAAGATCTGTGAATGATGAGCGGACGAGCCTTTTCGCCGTTTTCGTCGATGTAGATCATATCGAAACGAGTTGCAAGCGAGAAGTCGATCTGCACCGTGAAGAGAGTGTCTTCCTTGCCGTGCACGTTCTTGCCTTGTACGTCGAGTTTCGGGCCGTAGAATGCCGCTTCGCCCCACGCTTCCGTGTAGTCGATATGCAAATCGTTGAGAATGGTTTGCATTGCGGTTTCAACCTTATCCCAGTCTTCCGCACTGCCCACGTACTTGTCGGGATCTTTCGGATCCCAACGCGAGAAACGATAACTTACGTCGTCCTGCAATCCGAGAATTCCGATAAGGTATTTGATAAGGTCAACTGCGCCCTGGAATTCGCTTTCGAGTTGGTCTGGTGTGCAGACGATATGTCCGTCGGAGAGTGTGAATTGACGGATTCTCGTGAGACCGTGCATTTCGCCGCTTGCTTCTTTTCTGAATTCGATTGCTGTCTCTGCATATCTCACAGGCAAGTCACGATAACTCTTCAAACCGTTCTTGTAAATGGTGAACTGGAAGGGGCAAGTCATCGGGCGCAAGCACAAGATTTCGTCGTCTACGTCTTCGTCTCCGATGTAGAACATCTTGTCTTTGTAGTGATCCCAGTGTCCCGACGTGATGAACAGATTGTTTTTGGTCATGATAGGCGTCTTTGTGAGCAAATAGCCACGCTTTTGCTCTTCGTCTTCGACGAAACGCTGCATGATTTGGATGATACGCGCACCTTTCGGCATGATGAGCGGAAGTCCTTGTCCGATGTTTTCATCGGTCATGAACAAGCCCATTTCTCTGCCGACTTTGTTGTGGTCGCGAAGTTTTGCTTCTTCGAGTTTTTGGATATATTCGTCAAGATCCGCCTTCTTCTCGAAGCAAGTGCCGTAAATACGAGTGAGCATCTTGTTCTTCTCGTTGCCACGCCAGTATGCACCGGTGAGCGACGTGAGTTTGAACGCCTTGATTTTGCCGGTGGACGTGAGATGCGGTCCGCTGCAAAGGTCGATAAAGTCACCTTGCTGATAGAAAGAAATCGTCTCACCTTCGGGAATATCCGCAAGCAACTCCGCCTTGTAGATTTGTTTCATCTTGGCAATGCGTTCGCCTGCTTCTTCTCTTGAACATTCGATGCGTGTGATGGGCAGATTTGCTTTGATTATGCTCTTCATCTCCGCTTCGATTTTCTCAAAGTCCGCTTGGGTGATGGGTGTCTTGAAATCGAAATCGTAATAGAATCCGTTGTCTACGGCAGGGCCTATTGCCAACTGAACCGTCGGATAAATGTTTTTGACTGCCTGAGCGAGAATATGGGCGCAAGTGTGACGATACACCTTTTTGCCGTCTTCGTCGTTGAACGTGAGCACTTCAAAGTTGCAGTCTTTGTCAATGATAGTGTCCATGGAAGCGAGTTTTCCGTCGATACGACATACGATTGCCGCTCGTGCAAGTCCTTCGCTGATTTGCTTTGTCACGTCAAGCGCACTCATCGCGCCGTCGAATGACATTTTGCTGCCGTCTTTCAATGTGAGTTGCATATTACCTCCGCGCAATCAACCCTACGTAAGTTGTACGCGCAATATTATTTTTCCACTTTCGTGGTGATTGATATTATAGTATCGGGCGCGCGCAATGTCAATTATTTGCATTTAT
>CALGEU010000057.1 GCA_937881285.1 uncultured Clostridia bacterium
TTTCGGGCTTCTTGTAAATGCGGTATCCGAATTGATTGTCGGGGCTGTACATGTGACCTTCCGTCTTGATTGCGTAGCCGCCGAATTCGCTGAGAATATAGCATCTGTCGTCCTTTCTCGGCACGAACAATGGCTTGAAGTAGATGTGCAGGCTCTTCGTATCGGAAGTGCCTTTGCCTTGGTCGTTCCAACCGCTCACGGAGTCGATAAGGCGAGTGGGGTCGATTTTTTTCATTTCCTTGGTGATACGCACGGAATCGAATTGTCCCCAACCTTCGTTGAACGGAACCCAGACTGCGAGAGAAACGACGTTTTTGAGATGATTCATCGTTACGCGAAGTTCTCTTTCAAATTCGTCTCTTCCTTCTTTGTCCTGACGAGCAAGTTTCTTGTAGCCTGCTTCGTTGTCGTCTTTGATGTGATATTCAAACACGGTTGCGAGAAGACCTATGTAGAACAAGTTGTATTTGCTTCCGCCGCTGACCATATCTTGCCAGACGAGAATGCCTTCTTTGTCGCAGTGATAGTACCAACGGAGCGGTTCGATTTTGATATGCTTGCGAAGCATATTGAAGCCCATGGACTTGACCATCTTCACGTCCCATTCGAGAGCGGCGTTTGACGGGGGAGTAAGCATACCGTCCGACCAGTAACCTTGGTCGAGAAGACCGGTGTGGAAGTACGGCTTGTTGTTAAGTCCCATACGCTTGAAGCCCTTGGAGTCCGTCACCCAACTGAATTTGCGCATACCGAAGTATGAACGAACGATGTCGTTGCCGACTTTGAAAGCCACGTCGTAAAGTTTCGGATTTTCGGGAGACCAAAGTTCGTAGTTTTCAAGTTTGACAGAAGCGGTGTCGCCTGCAAATTGTCCTGCAAACAGAGTGTTTTCGCCGTCGAGAATAAGCACGTCAACGGGAACGTCCGCGGATTTTTCAAATTTGAAATTGATTGTATCGTCGTCGATATTCGGGACGATAGTGACGTCTTTGAGATAGACTTCGTCCATGCTTTCGAGCCATACGCTTTGCCAGATGCCCGATTGCGGAGTATACCAAATGCCGCCCGGCTTGGACGATTGTTTTGCGTGAGTGTGGTAAGACGTGTCGCAAGGGTCTGTGACGACGAGTTCGATGACGTTTTCGCCGACTTTTGCGATACCAGATACGTCGAATTCAAACGGAACGTATCCGCCGATATGTTCGCCGATGGAAACTCCGTTGAGTTTTACGGTGCAAATCATATCCACGGCGTCGAAGTGAATGACGGTGTGCGCCTTCACGAAATCGGGGGCGAGATTGAAAGTGCGATGATAGTAAAGTACGTCGTCGGGCGTGACTTTCGTGCCTTCGGGAAGTCCCGACAAAAGAGATTCGGGAGAGAAAGGAACGAGAATTTTTCCTTGATATTTGCCGTCGAAAGTTTCGCTTTTGCGAAGTATGGCATAATCCCATTCGCCGTTGAGCGTGACGTAACTGTTTCTTGCAAATTGCGGACGCGGATATTCGCTGAGCGGAATCGCGCCGACTTCAAAAGGTGTGCGAAGTCTTACTGTTTTCATAGTCTTCTCCTTATATTTTATATAAGTATATCATATAAGATAAATTTCGACAATACCAAAACGCAAAAAGTATAGCGAGATTTTCAAAATGCGTACGGATTTGACAATCACCCGTATTTTATCTTGTAAAATAATTCATAACGCTTAAAATTTTTGACTAAATCGCTTGCTCGTGTTATACTTGAAACGAATAAAAAGGAGAAAAGAATATGCGTATTTTCGTTGGTTCGGACGTTCACGGTTCGAGCATAGACATAGACAGATTTTTCGCAATCGTCGACGAATACAAGGCGACTCATCCCGACACGCAGGTCGTGCTTTTGGGAGACATATACAATCACGGTCCGCGCAATCCGCTTCCCGAAGGCTATGCGCCTATGAAAGTTGCAGAGCGTCTCAACTTGTCGAAAGACTACATCACCGTAATTCAGGGCAACTGCGACAGTGAAGTTGACCAGATGATAAGCGACTTCGAGATAAAGCACGATTTTTCCATGCAATGGGGGGCTAGAAGATTGTTCTTCACACACGGCCACAAATGCAATCCCGATTTGCCTTGCAAAGACGCAACAAAAGGCGATATTGTTTTTTACGGACACTTCCACAGAGCCGCTGTCGAAGAAGTGGACGGCGTGATTTACGTTTGCGTCGGCGCACTCGGTATGCCGAAGCCCGACACCGTTCGTTCCTACGCCGTCATCGACGAACACGAAGTGACTGTAAAAGCACTCGAAACAGGCGAAATTATTTTCCG
>CALGEU010000058.1 GCA_937881285.1 uncultured Clostridia bacterium
TACAAAGAAGTCAAACAATGCATCCAGTCCTTCATCTACGGCGTCAACACGCCGTCCCGTTGGGGCACGCAAGCACCGTTCACCAACATCACGCTCGACTGGGTCGTGCCAAACGACCTTGCGGAACTTCCCGCAATCGTCGGCGGCAAGGAAATGGACTTCAAATATAAGGATTGCGAAAAAGAAATGGCAATGGTCAACAAGGCGTTTATCGAGATTATGATCGAAGGCGACGCCAACGGCCGCGGATTCCAGTATCCTATCCCCACCTACTCCATCACAAGAGACTTCGACTGGTCAAACACCGAAAACAACCGCTTGCTCTTCACGATGACGGCAAAATACGGCACTCCGTATTTCTCCAACTACATCAACAGCGATATGGAACCGAGCGACGTGCGCAGTATGTGCTGCCGTTTGCGTCTCGACCTTCGCGAACTCCGCAAGAAATCGGGTGGCTTCTTCGGAAGCGGCGAATCCACGGGTTCAATCGGCGTCGTGACAATCAATATGCCGAGAATCGCTTACATCTCCGAGACGGAAGAAGACTTCTTCAAAGAACTCACTCGTCTCATGAACGTGTCCGCTCGCTCTCTCAAAATCAAGAGAAACGTCATCACCAAGTTGCTTGACGAAGGTCTCTATCCATATACAAGACGCTATCTCGGCACTTTCGGCAACCACTTCTCCACAATCGGTCTCGTCGGCATGAACGAAGCGTGTCTGAACGCAAAGTGGGTCGGCAAAGACATGACGCACAAAGAAGCGCAGGAATTCACCAAGAAAGTTCTCAACTTCATGCGTGAAAAACTCAGCGACTATCAAGAAGAATACGGCGATTTGTACAATCTCGAAGCGACGCCGGCAGAATCCACTTCCTATCGTCTTGCAAAACACGACAGAGAAAGATATCCCGACATCATCTGCGCAAGCAATATGGACAACGTGCCTTATTACACCAACTCTTCGCACCTTCCCGTCGGCTACACGAGCGACATCTTCTCCGCTCTCGATATTCAGGACGAGTTGCAAACGCTCTACACGTCCGGCACGGTCTTCCATGCGTTCCTTGGTCAGAAACTCGACAGTTGGCAAGCGGCGGCAAATCTCGTGAGAAAGATTGCAGAAAACTACAAACTGCCTTACTACACGCTTTCTCCGACCTACTCAATCTGCCAGGAGCACGGATATCTCGACGGCGAGCAATACACCTGCCCGATTTGCGGAAAGAAGACGGAAGTTTACAGCCGTATCACGGGTTATTATCGTCCCGTCCAGAACTGGAACGACGGCAAACGCGCAGAATTCAAAGAACGCAAAGTGTACGACATCGCAACGTCTCAATATCACGGCAAACACATTGACGAGTTCAAAGAAGACGGTGCAATCAAGGCGCAAGACGCCCCCAAGGCGGAAGAAAAACACGAATGTGCTTGCTGCGCTCAGAAAGGTGCGGACGAAGGACTTCTCATCTTCACGACGAAAACTTGCCCCAACTGCAAAATGGCAAAAGCAATGCTTGACAAAGCAGGCATCGCCTACACCGTGATTGACGCGGAAGACAACAAAGACCAAACTCTTGCCTACGGCGTAAAGAAAGCACCTACGCTTCTCGTCCCCAACGGAAACGGATACGACGTGTACGACAACGCAAGCAAGATTAAAGGCTATATCGAGTCTAGAAAATAATCTCAACTCAAACTGCGGTATGGCAAACGCCATACCGCTTTCTTTTTAGAACACCAGGAGAAAAACATGGACAAATTCGATATCATCGTTATAGGCGCAGGCCCTGCGGGCATGACTGCGGCATTGAATTGTTTGAGAGCAGGCAAAACCGTTCTCGTTCTCGAAAGCGACAGTTTCGGCGGACAAATCGCATACTCTCCGAGAGTCGAAAACTTCCCGACTTATCAGAAAATCGCAGGCGCGGAACTTATGGACAAACTCTACGAGCAAATCACCGAATGGGGCGC
>CALGEU010000059.1 GCA_937881285.1 uncultured Clostridia bacterium
TATTTTTTCTTTTTCAGTTTCAGAAAAAATCGGTTGTTCAATCAATGATTGCTTTATAAATTCACAAAAATGAGTGAAATCGTCATCCCAGTTCACATTGCCGTTGTCTTGTGCTTCACAACGAATCTTTTCGATTTCTCTCAACAATTCTCCTTGTAAATTTCTAGCCTGACCTTTTTTCGGGACATAGTTTTGCCATATGAATTTACATTCTTCAAAAAATTGCTGTTCGTATTTTTGTGATATTAAGTTGTTTATTAAAACCGATTTTTCCATATTTACCCCTTTGGGAAAGTATAACACGACTTTATCCGACGGGCAATATATTTTTTATGATATGTGTACAATTCGAATGCATTGCAAAATGATAAAAGAAACCGCTATCGAGATAGCGGTTTTTGAGTGGTACACCCAGGCGGACTTGAACCGCCAACCGTCAGAATCGGAATCTGATGCGCTATCCAGTTGCGCCATGGGTGCTTGCTAAATTATATTATAACTTTTTCTGAGTTTTGTCGAGAGATTGCACGCATTTGCATCTAAGGCGCAACATATTGCATTATGTGACTTTTTTCGAGTGATTTTCAATCGTTGACTTGAAATGAAAGTGATGATATTATATAGTCAATAAGAAAAGGAGTGATAAATATGGATTTTCAAAGATACAACGACGGCGTCGGCTTGATTGCTCAAAACAAGATTTCAGCCGCAGTTCCGTCTTGCCCGCTCTGCGGAGAACGTAACGTGCAATGGGAAATCGCTTTCGATTTCAAAGGCAATCTCATTTGCATACTTGCAAAATGCCCCGTTTGCGGAGCAGTCATCAAAACGATTTTCGACTTTGCCAACAACGCGCCGATAACGTCTTTCACCGTGTCTCAAATCGGCACGCAAAACGTGAACGCAATGAACGAAAAGGGCGAGTATTACGTCAATCGTCCGCAACAGGCGCAACAATTCAACGGCGTTCAGGGCGCAACCTGCACGCAAACGCAAACTTCGTCGAACAGCGGTGACGATGGAGCGGCAGGCTGGGGAGTGCTGGGATTCTTCATTCCTATCGTCGGATTTATCCTTTGGCTCGTGTGGAAGAACGATTATCCGAAGCGTTCCCGCGCGGCAGGCATCGGATGTCTCGTCTCTATTTGCGTATCGGTTGTGGCAGTGATACTTTATTTCGTCATCATCGTTGCGCTTGTCGGCGGTATAGCGGCAGGTTCTGCATCGTTATTGCCGCTTGCAACACTAGTGTAAACAAATTTTTACGATATGAAAAAGCGAAGCGTTGTGCTTCGCTTTTTTTCGTTGAAACCGTATCAAAAACGCAAAAGAGATATGGAAAGTCGAATTCGCTCGGATTTTGAAAAACGCAGGGATAAAAATCGGCGCAATATTTCAAAACGCAACTATTTGCACATTGATTTATTCGCATGCGTGTGATAGAATAAATCTATGAATACGCAAAAATACGACGTCATTATCATAGGCGGCGGCGCGGGCGGACTTTTTCTTGCCGCAATGCTTCCGCCGTCACTTAAAATCGCCATTCTCGAAGGCAACGACAGAGTGGGGAAGAAGTTGCTTGCAACGGGCAACGGAAAGTGCAATCTCACAAATCTCGATATGAACATCGTGCATTACAACAAGCCGAGTTTCGTTGAAGAATTTCTCGACAAATTCGACGCGCACGATACTATTGCGAGTTTTGAGAAAATGGGGCTTATCACGAAAGTCGTTGACAAGAGAGTGTATCCGTACAGCGAGTGCGCGGCAAGCGTGCTTGACGTTTTGCGCCGCGCCGTCGAAAGAAACGGCGTCGAAACGCTTTGCTCTCACACCGTCAATTTCATTGAAAATTTCAACGACAGATTCAACGTGAGCGGCGTTGTGAAATGTGAAGGGAAACCTAATCAATCGTTTTCTTTCGAGACTGAAAACGTCGTGCTTGCGACTGGCTCGTGCGCAACGTTCGGAAAAGACAGCACCGCGCTGTTTGAAGGCTTGGGACACAAAGCGCGTCCGTGCGTGCCGTCTCTTGTTCCTATCAAAACCAACAAAGAACCGCTCAAAAGTTTGCAGGGCGTGAGAGTGAAAGCAGGCGTGCGCATAGGCTATCGCTACGAAGTGGGCGAAGTGCTTTTCAAAGATTTCGGCGTGAGCGGAATTGCTGCATTCAATCTCTCAAGCGAGATTGCAAGGGGCAGAGCGAAAGTCGGAGATATGCTGACGGTTGACTTTATGCCCGAATACTCGAAGGCGGAAGTCGAAGAAATTCTGAGAAAAAGAGACAACGGTTGCACCGTTGCGGAATTGCTCCTTGGCACGTTCCATTCAAAAGTGCAGGAGCGTATAATATGGGCGGCAGGTTGCGATGCACAGGACAAAGCGGCAAGCAAAATCGGCGCGCTTGCAAATGCGATAAAGAATTATAGATTCACGATAGAAGGACTTGCCGACTCGTCGCTTGCGCAAGTTATGTCGGGCGGTCTGGACGTGAGAGAATTCGACGAAAACCTTATGTCGCTGAAAGCAAAGAACGCATACGCCATAGGCGAAGCACTCGACGTTGACGGAGACTGCGGCGGATACAATTTGCAATGGGCTTTTTCAAGTGCGAAAGCGGTTGCAACAGCCATTGCGAAAAACAGTTTGTGACAAAAACGAAGTTTTATCAACTTAAAATATATCGATAAAGGAGCGATTATGGCATTTATAGAAACCGACAAACAAACGGATTACGTCAAAATCGAAATGCAGAACGGCGATGCAATCGTCGTGGAACTCAACGAAAAAGTTGCGCCGATAACGGTTGCAAACTTCAAAAAACTCGTCTCGCAAGGCTTTTATGACGGACTTATTTTTCACCGCGTCATCTCGGGATTTATGATTCAGGGCGGCGACCCGCAAGGCACGGGTATGGGCGGAAGCAAAGAGACGATAAAGGGCGAATTCCGCATGAACGGAGTCAACAATCCGCTCTCTCACGAACGCGGAGTCATTTCTATGGCAAGAAGTCAATTTCCGAATTCCGCGTCGTCGCAATTCTTCATTTGCCACGCCGACGCAAAGTTTCTTGACGGACAATACGCGTCGTTCGGCAAAGTGGTTGAAGGTATGGACGCAGTGGACAGAATCGCGGACGTTGAAACCAACTACAACGACAGACCGCTCAAAGAGCAAAAGATGAAGAAAGTCTGTTTTGTGGAAAAAGCGTAAAGTTTAAGCGCGACAGCGCGAAAATAAAGGCGCATTGCGCCTAAGGAAAGGGGCATATATGAAAAAAATTCTGAGTATTCTCACGGTTGCCGTTCTTATAATCGTGTTTACGCTGACTTTGGTCGCGTGCGACGATTCGAGCGACAGCCCGACGATAGTTTTTCTCGGAGACTCTATTGCGGAAGCGCTTATAGGAGCGTCACCCGTGTCCGAGCGTGACAATTACGGATATTACGCGCTCATCGGCAGAGTCAACGGCTTCAATTATTACAATCATTCAATGTCGGGACATCTCACGTCTGGCAATATGGCGGATAAGGAAAACGGAGAAGGGCTTTTGCAGGTCATAAGCCGCGAAAGCGAAACCGCAACTCTTATTCAGACGCACATAAAGCAAGCGGATATTATCCACATTTCCGTTCTCGGCAACAACGCGCTTCAATTCGATCTCGGCGCAATGCTTATGGAAGTTGCCGACATCAACGAAGGCAAGACGGACGGCGAGAGATGGTATCAGGCGTGTTTTGACGGCGCGGACAACGAAGCGTCGCTCAAGAGAAAATACGACGACAACCATACGTTGTTCGAGTATCTGCACGACGGCGGCGTGAACGATGACGACGAAACGCCTATTCGTCCCATGATTGACTTTGCCCAAGACGGAAAGACGCTCGTATACGGGCAAAATCAGGGTGCAAAAGACTCGATTTTCAATTTTCCGAACACTTATCAGGATATCGAAGACATCGTTGCAAGACTTCGCGCACTCAATCCGACTGCAAAGATAATTTTCCAGAAAGTCTACAATCCCGTCGTCGAAGATACGAAACTTATCACGCCGGCGTACAGACAGGCACTTGCAAATCGCGGCTACGACACGTATCAGAAACTCCGCGAACTTGCGCAGGACATTTTGGAAAAACTCAACGGAATGATTGACGAGTACAACGACAATCATCAGGACGCACCCGTTTACGTTCTCGACATCAACAAAGCGTTCAACGATTTTGCCGCAAGAGATATGATTGAAGGCGAAGGAATAGTAAATCTGACGCAAGAGAGTTTTGCAAGAAAACTTATGTATGCAGACTACACGCACCCGTCAAATCTCGGACACGCAATCATTGCGGCGGAAACGCAAAAACTCCTTGACGAATGGGGTATGGGCGCAAAGGACGCGCTTGAAAAATACAAGGCGATAAAGTGTGAACAAATCGACAGAATGTATTCGACAATCGAAGGTTTCGACGCTCAAAGCGCAAAGAACGCGGTGAACGGCGCACCGACTTATTACGATGCAACGCTCGAATACTTCAATGCAATCGAAGGCTATACGCCCGTGAATTATTAAGGAGTGCGGTTATGAAGAAAAACGTTGTTAAAATTTTGACGATAGTATGTCTCGTTGCCGCTATGACGGCTTGCGTATTCGTTTTCACTGCGTGCGATACGAGCGTTGCGGTGAAGAATTTTGAAAGCGGATTCGCAATCAAGCCCGACGCGTTTGCGGAGACCACGAGATTTTATATCGACGATTCCGTGCTCAAAATCATGGATATTCCGTCTCTTTTCGTGAAAGCAATCGAAGAGATTGCAATCGATATGGACAAGACTTATTTCGAGTTCAGACCCGACGGCACGATGCATATGCAACTCACCACGAAAGACGGAGTTTTCGGACAGATACAAGGACTTCTTGAAGACAACAACATAGACATAAGTGCGGCGCTTACGTCCTTTGACATCAAGGGGAGCGTGAACGGCTACGTCGAGCCGATGTTCCCGGGCTTTGCCGCAAAACTTTCTCAGGCAGACCTTAAAGGCGCACTCGAACTTATTCATCACAGTCTCGGTTTCAACCTTACGGGGCTTGACTATGAAGACGCAGGAGTGAAAGAAGTGCTTGCTTACGTTGCCGAGAATATGGCGTTGCCTGCGGATTTGCTCTCGAAAATCCCTGCGGACACCGTGCTTCAACTCACTTTTGACCAAACGTACGGAATTCGCAAGCTCAAAGGTGCGGACGGCAAAGAATATACCGCAATTTATATCGGCGCGCTCAAAGACAACGACAAAACCGCACCTTTCGGAGTGTTTACGCTCACGGAAGACGGCGGAGTGAAGAAAGCGATGTTGAGAATAGAGTTTATGAATATCACTATCGGCGTAAAGACGAAATAAAGAGAGTTTGCAAAATTGCCGATAATAAAACGACGAAAAAGTCTCCGCAAGTGCGGGGACTTTTCATATTTTGCCCCGATATAAGCGACATTTGGAGAAAAATTGCGTTTTATGGACGATTTTTTCTTGTACATTCGTATATTTGGTGATAGAATATTATTACTTTAATAAGAATACTGACATCGCGACAAAGCGATAAGGAGAGACTTATGATTTTTAGAACAATCGGTTGCAGAGTTTATCAACAAACTATGCGTCTTGCAATGTATTTCCTTCCTTGGAATCAATGCAAAAAAACGTTGTCCGGTCCCGGAAGTATTTCTCAACTTCCCAAATTTCTTAAAGACAACGGCTTCAAAAGCATTTTGATCGTCACCGACGGATTCCTGTTCTCAAACGGCAAGGCAGATCCCATCATGAAGGCGTGCGAAGACGAAGGCATGAAATGCTGCTGCTATCACGACGTCGTCCCGAATCCGACCATTCAAAATATCGAAGACGGTTTGAAGATGTATCACGAAAACGGTTGTGACGCAATAGTCGCTCTCGGCGGCGGAAGCGCAATGGACTGCGCAAAAGGTATAGGCGCAAGAGTCGCTTGCCCCAAGAAGTCCGTTCCGCAAATGAAAGGCGTGCTGAAAATCATGCTCACAGGTCACAAACTTCCCCCGCTCGTTGCAATCCCCACCACGTCCGGTACGGGCAGCGAAGCAACGCTTGCGGCGGTCATTTCCAACCCCGAAACGCATGAAAAATATGCAATCAACGACCCGTTCCTTATTCCGAGATACGTCGTTATGGACCCTGAACTCACGAAGACGCTTCCCCCGCATCTCACTTCCACAACGGGTATGGACGCACTCACTCACGCAGTCGAAGCGTACATCGGCGGAGAGAACACTTCTCAAACGAGAAAGGAAGCAATCGAAGCGGTTCAACTCATTCACAAATATCTCAAACAAGCGTACGATCACGGCGACGATCTCGAAGCGAGAGTGCAAATGCAAAAGGCCGCATATCTTGCAGGTAAGGCGTTCACGAGAGCATACGTCGGATACGTACACGCAGTCGCACACACGCTCGGCGGCGAATACGGAGTTCCGCACGGTCTTGCAAACGCAATCATTCTTCCGCACGTTTTGCGCGCATACGGCAAATCCGCTCACAAGAGACTTGCAGAACTTGCAGACTGCATAAATCTCGGCGGCAACACCAGAGAAGAAAAAGCAAACAACTTTATCAAGTGGATCGACGATATGAATTCGGCGATGAACATACCGACGAAAGTCAAGGCAAAAGACGGTTCTCAACTCATCGAAGAAGAACGTTTGCCGCGTATGATCGGACACGCTCTTGCAGAAGCAAATCCGCTTTATCCCTGCCCGCAAGTCTGGGGTAAGAAAGAAGTGGAGAAGATCTATCGCGAGATCATGTAATGCGCTTGCTCTATTGAGCATGCGATATTCGATTTGACTTTGTCCCGCTTGATAAGCGCACTTTCAAAGTGCAATCAAGCGGGATATTTTTGCAATAAAACGGTACGTTTTCCCGCTTGCAAACATTATAAGGAATATTTTTATGTTGACAGGGAAATACCTGAACAAATTCTATTTGAAAAACTGGTGGCTGTTCCTTATCGGAGTCGTCGCGCTCGTCGCGGTCGACTATTTTCAGTTGCTGATTCCGGACTATCTAGGCAAAATCGTAGATATGTTTGACGGAAGCGCAGTGGATAAGGCGGCACTCAGGGAAGTCATCGTCGGCGTCATCGTCGTTGCTGTGGTTATGTGCGCAGGGCGTATAACCTGGCGACTTTCTATATTCAACGCTTCGCAGAAAATGGAAGCGGGGCTTCGCCATCTCATGTTTCAGAAGAGCGAGAGACTTTCACAGAAATACTATCACGAAAACAAAGTCGGCACTGTCATGGCGTGGTTCACGACGGATTTGGAAACCATAGAAGAATTTCTCGGTTGGGGTTCTATCATGCTCGTCGACGCGCTGTTTCTCACCGCGTTCGTGCTTTACAAGATGTTCCGTCTTGACTGGGCGTTGACGCTCGTTATGCTCGTTCCGCTCATTCTCATAGTCGTGTGGGGCATGCTCGTTGAAAAGTTCATGGGGCTCAAATGGGAAGAAAGACAGAAAGAGTTTGACAAACTCTACGACTTCTCGCAAGAGAGTTTCACGGGCATAAGAGTCATAAAAGCGTTTGTAAAAGAGACGCAACAACTTCACGCTTTTGCAAAAGTCGCAAAGAAAAACAAAGACACCAACATCGCGTTCGTGCGCACGGCTGTCATCTTTGACGCGGTCATAGAAGTCATCATCACGGCAATTATGGCGTTGCTGTTGGGACTTGGCGGATACTTCGTTTACAAGTACGCCACGGGACAGCCCGCTCACGTTTTCGGACACGCCGTCGATTTGACTGCTGGACAACTCATCACTTTCGTCGGGTACTTCGACGTCATGGTGTGGCCCATGATGGCACTCGGACAACTCGTGTCTATGCGTTCAAGGTCAAAGGCTTCGCTCAAACGAGTGACGGCTTTTCTCGACAGCGAAGAAGACGTGAAAAGCCCCGAAAACGCAGTGGTTCTTCAAGACGTCAAAGGCGTTGTGGAATTTAAGGATTTTTCCTTTAAATATCCGTCAAGCGACGTTGAAGTGCTCAAAAACGTCACTTTAACTATCGATTCGGGCGAATGCATAGGCGTCGTCGGTAAAATCGGAAGCGGAAAAACCACGCTTGTGAATACGCTTTTGAGATTGTACAACGTTGAAAAAGGCAAGGTGTTTATAGACGGTGTTGACATCATGGATTGCGATATAGACAGCGTCAGAAACGCAATCGGATACGTGCCGCAGGACAACTTCCTGTTCAGCGATAAAGTGAAAAACAACATTGCTTTTTCGGACAGGGACGTCGATATGGACAGAGTGTACGAAGCGGCAAGATTTGCGGACGTGCACGGCAATATAGAAGAGTTCAAGGACGGCTACGACACCGTTTCGGGCGAGCGCGGCGTGACGCTTTCGGGCGGGCAAAAACAACGTATATCCATTGCGCGTGCATACATAAAAGACGCGCCCATCATGATTCTCGACGACTCTGTGTCTGCAGTTGACGTCAAGACGGAAGAGACCATTCTCAAAAACATTGCCGAAAAGCGCAAAGGGAAAACGACGATAGTCATTGCGTCGCGTGTGTCCACGGTTTCTCACATGGACAAAATTCTCGTGCTTTCAAACGGCGAAGTGGAAGCGTTCGACGCTCCCGAAAAACTGGCGGAAAGTTCTCCAACGTACAAGAAAATGGTGTTCTTGCAAAAACTCGAGAACGAAGTCGAAGGGGGTGAACGCAAATGAGCGAACAAGATAAACTTGAAAAACTCAAAGGCGACGTTCATATTCCCACCGGCGTGATGCTCAAACGCATCGGCGGTTATCTGCGTCCCGAACTTTGGCGTTTCGTGTTGGCGTCGCTGTTTATCGTCGTCAACGTTGCGCTCGACATCGTTCTTCCGCTCATCGTAAGTTGGATAACCAACGACCTTAAAGCCGACGTCATCAATCTTGACTACGTCATAGGCCTTGCGGTGAGTTACGTTGCAATCGGCGTGTTCAATCAGGCGTTTTTATATTGGGAGTCAATGCTTTTGCAAAAGGCCGGGCAAAACATCATATATACGCTCCGCAACGAAGTGTTCGAGCATATAGAAAAACTCTCGCAAAGCCAACTCGACGAGATGCCCGTCGGCTCGCTCGTCACGAGAGTGGCGTCATACACTGCGTCTATGTCCGACCTTTTCACCAACGTCATCGTCAACGTCATTCGCAACGTGTTGACTGTCGTCGGTGTGTACGGCATTATGCTTTACATTTCGTGGCAACTTTCGCTCGTTATGCTTGCGTTTATCGTCGTGGTGTTCGTCTCGTCATACGTGTTCGGCAAAATCGTGCGCAAGGTGTTCAAGAAAGAAAGACAGTATATATCCGACCTTAACACTTTCCTTAACGAAAATCTGTCGGGCATGAAACTCATTCAGATTTTCAACCGCCAACAGCAAAAAGACCTTGAATTTATCTGCAAAAACGAAGATTTGCGCAAGGCGAGATACAAAGTGGCAATCGCATTCGGTCTATACCGTCCGTTCATCACTTTGCTCTATATTCTGTCTATTGCGGTGACGTTTTGGCTTGGCGTGGAATTCGGACTTGACGCCGCAATGATAGTGGCATTCTATTTGTATCTGTCAAAGTTCTTCAACCCGATACAGAACCTTGCCGACCAACTCAACAATTTGCAGAAAGCGTTCACGGCATCCGAGCGACTTTTCAATCTTCTCGACGTCGAACCCGATATATGCGACAGAGAAGGCGCGGTGGACATCGACCGTTTCGACGGCAAAATCGAGTTCCGCAACGTGTGGTTTGCCTATAAGGGCGAAGAGTGGATTCTCAAAGACGTGTCGTTCGTCATTGAGCCGAAGCAAACTTGCGCTTTCGTAGGCGCAACGGGAGCAGGCAAGACGACGATACTCGGGCTTATCGTGCGCAACTACGATATACAGAAAGGTCAAATTCTCATCGACGACAGAGATATAACGACGATAACCGTTCATTCTCTCCGCAAAGCGATAGGACAGATGTTGCAGGACGTGTTCCTGTTCGGCGGCACGGTGAAGAGCAACGTCACGCTCAACGACGACTCGTTCACGCAGGAAGAAATAGAAGAAGCGTGCAAGTACGTGGGGGCGGATACGTTTATAAACAAACTCGAACACGGTCTTGACGAACAGGTCATCGAACGCGGCGAAAACTTCTCGCAAGGTCAACGCCAACTTTTGTCGTTTGCAAGAACGGTGTTGCACAAACCGCAGATTCTCATTCTCGACGAAGCGACGGCAAATATCGATACGGAAACCGAAGTGCTCATTCAGCAATCGCTTGAAAAGATTCGCAATATCGGCACTATGCTCGTCGTAGCTCACAGACTTTCGACCATTCAGCACTCCGACCAGATTATCGTGTTGCAACACGGCGAAATCATCGAGCGCGGAACGCATCAGCAACTGCTGAAAAATAAAGGATATTATTACAAACTCTATCAACTGCAATTTGAAAGTCAGCAAAACGGCTGATTTACAGACGCTGAAAATATAATAGGAAAAGCACGCAATAGCGTGCTTTTCTTTTTACGACTATATGCTCGCGCTATTTCGGCAATAGACAAATGTGGCGGATTTTCATTGTTGTCTTACCGATTGAACGATTTGCGTGGCATAAAATACAAATGTTAAGTTATTTTACATTTTGTATGATACAAATGGTTTTTCTTGACTTTTCGGTTATATATGTTAAAATATCTTTAATATAATATAAAAACAAATGGAGCCCGTTTTTATGTATCACGTTATAGTCAACCCCCAAGGCGGCAAAGGCAAGAGTATGAAAGCCCTTGCGACCGTCGAAGAAACGCTGAAAAGCAAAAATATCCCGTACGAAGTCCACAAGACCGAGTATGCGGGACACGCCACAGAGATAACGCGCGAACTTAGCAAAAATCCCGACACAGTCATTCTTATGATGGGCGGAGACGGCTCGTTCAACGAGATTCTCAACGGCATCGAAAACTTTGACAACGTAACGCTCGGCATTTTGCCTTGCGGCACGGGAAACGATTTTGTCAAAGCAAGCGGACATCCCGCAAACGTCAAGGATGCGCTCGACGTAGTGCTTAAAAACAACGTCGGATACATCGATTATATTCAACTCGGCGACAGACGTTGCCTGAATGTTCTCGGTGCAGGAATGGACGTTGACGTCTTGCTCAAATACGCAGAGATGAAAGCCTTTCACGGCAAATTCAAATATTACGCGTCGCTTTTCTACACGCTTGCTCACACCAGATGGCACAAATTCCGCTTTACGCTCGACGACGGTGAACCTATGGAAAGGTCAACGTTTATGATAGGCATAGGCAACGGAAAATGCATAGGCGGCGGCATGCCCGTATGTCCGTCCGGCGTTCCCGACGATGGAAAACTCGATGTCGTGATAGTCAACGAGATGAAAAAATCGCGTATTCCTATTGAATTGCCGAAGTTCCTTTCGGGCAAGCACGTCAAGTGTGATTTCACCGAAGAATACACCGCGCGCAAAGTCAAAGTGGAAGTGCTTGACGACAGCAAATTTGAAGCGGACGGTGAAGTGTTCGATGCAAAAGTCATAGAATGTGAAGTCGTGTCAAACAAACTGAAAGTGTTTAGATAACAATTTCGTAGTGACTGAAACATAAACTAACAAGAAAAATCATAAAAATAAAATCACCCGTTCGGGTGATTTTTATTTTGCTTTTTTGCTATAAAGTTTTTTTGTTTTTCGTTTATGCTAAACTCCGTTTTGCAATAAAACGCCGTTAATCAGTCATTTTATGATTGGTAAAATGCGCTTTAAGGAAAATGTGTGAGTTTATGACTAGAACGTTTTATCTGTTTTAGTCTTCGTGTGCGTAGTCGTAGAGTTTTTGTACGTCTTCGGGGAGATTGTTCGGAAGCATCGCTTTTATGCCGTCTTCGTTTCCGTCTGCCATTGCCGTGTCGTAATACCAACACTTGAAATCGAGCATGGCAAGAGTTTTGTTGAGTTTTTCAATCTCTTGTTCCACCGCTTTTTTGCGCTCTTCAAAAAGAGCCTTTCTTTGCGGATAGGTCTTTGCGCCTTCGCGGCACCATTGCATAAATTTCTTTATATCCTGAATTTGAAGCCCCGATTTTTTCAGACATTCTATCATGCGCACGGTTTCGATTTCCTTGTCGCTGAATTTGCGTATGCCCGACGAGCGTGGAATGTCAAAGAACAATCCTTCTTTGTCGTAAAAACGAAGCGCGGACGGCGCAAGGTCAAACATGCTGGACACTTGTCCTATGGTGTATGTTGTCATATTTTCTCCTTTGCGATTTTATTTCAAAAAATGCTTGACTTAAAGTTAAGTTTAAGTTTTATCATATCTATACGATAAACTTATTTGGCAGAAATGTCAACAAAGGAGACGTATTATGGGAAAAAACGTTTTGGCAATCAGTTCAAGCCTTAGGGCGCACAGCAACTCCGACACTCTTCTCGATTCTTTCATCGAAGGAGCAGAGAGTGCGGGCAATCACGTCGAAAAGATTTCGCTCAAAGGCAAAAGCATTGCGTTTTGCCGCGGTTGCAACGCATGTCAGACTCTCGGCAAGTGCGTGATAAACGACGACGCTATCGAGATTGCAAAAAAAATGGAACAGGCGGACGTCATCGTTTTCGCAACGCCGATATACTATTACGAGATGTGCGGACAACTCAAAACTTTGATTGACAGAGTCAATTCGCTTTACGCAAGCAACTACAAATTCCGTGATATATACGTCGTTTCAACGGCGGCAGAAGACGAAGATTACGTGGACGAGCGCGCGGTGAACGGCATTTGCGGCTGGATAGATTGCTTTGAGAGAGCGAGACTGGCGGGCAAGGTTTTTGCAGGCGGAGTTACGGACGCAGGCGAAATCGCAGGTCATCCGGCACTCAAAGAAGCGTTCGATATGGGCGCAAGAGTTTAATTTGCAATCGGAATACCTATTATATTTGCATAATCACCGCTTTGCTTGCGCAGCCTATGCTTGGCAAAGCGGAAGAATAGAAGGTGAAATATGAAAAACTCGAACATTACAAAAGAATGGGACAAAACTTTTGCAAAAAGCGATAAAGTCGAACACTCAAAAGCGACGTTTCCGACCAGATTCGGCACTACAATCGTTGCGGACGTATATAAACCGTTGAACGCGCATGGCAAACTTGCGGCTCTTGCGGTGTGCGGTCCTTTCGGCGCGGTGAAAGAACAGTCTTCGGGGCTTTATGCTCAAACTCTTGCCGAGCGCGGATTTTTGACGATAGCGTTCGACCCGTCGTTTACGGGTGAAAGCAGCGGAGAGCCGAGATACGTCACGTCGGCGGATATCAGCACGGAAGATTTTCAGGCGGCGGTCGACTATCTCGTTTGTCGTGACGACGTTGATGAAAACAAAGTCGGCATTGTGGGGATTTGCGGCTGGGGCGGATTTGCAATAAACACCGCGTGCGTGGATACGCGCATAAAAGCGACGGTTGCCGTCACTATGTACGACATGGCGCGTTGCACTCAAAACGGATACTTCGACGCAAACGACAACGAGCAGGCACGCCACGATTTGCGCGTCAGATTGTCGAATCAACGCACGGCGGATTTCAAAAACGGCAACTATGCGCTTGCAGGCGGAGTGGTCGATCCGCTTCCCGACGACGCACCGTTTTTCGTGAAAGACTACTACGATTATTACAAAACGGCAAGGGGATATCATCCGCGTTCGCTCAATTCAAACGGCGGTTGGAACGTGACTTCGTCAATATCTTTTCT
>CALGEU010000060.1 GCA_937881285.1 uncultured Clostridia bacterium
ACGAGCAAAATGCAAGGGGCATTTATCAAAAGGAAAACAAGAAAATGAAAAGGCATTGCGCATGCAACACAATGCCTTTGGGTTTCATTATGGCTGATTAGAATATCGATTTCGTGAGATTTCTGCTTTACGCCTTGATGACGAACGAGAATTCGTGATAGCGGTTGGGCAGGATTTTGTAACGCTTTTTGGTGCAAGCAAGAGCCGGTACGTCGCCGCCTACGCCGCGTTGTGCGCCGTCGATAAACACTTCGACAACTCCGCCGTGAGCGAGTTCGTGCGCATGCTTTGCGTCGTCGAGTGCTTCCTGCGTGTAATCGTGCACGCTGAATTCAAACGGCTTGTCTGTGGCAAGGAACGTAATGCCGTCTTCACCGCCGACTTTGAGCCATCTTGCTTCGCAGTGGTTGCCGTTTTCTTGCGGAACAAGATAATCGTGTTCAAAGTCCTTGACGTTGCCTTTATACACTCCGAGAAGTTGGGAAGACTTGCGGTCGCAATAGTTTTCGTGCGGACCTTTTGCAAAAAATTCGACGTCGTCGGTTGTTGCAAGTTGCATTCTGAAACCGTATCTCGGCAGCGAATAGAGCGCGTTTTTGACTTTCATGCTGATTTTCAAGCCGTCTTCGCACATTTCGTATTTGGTTTTGAGCGAATACAGTTGCGGAGTGCAGGACCATTCGATCATGACAGATTTGTCGGTCAGCACCATATTCGATTTCACGAGATTTTCGCTTGCACGCTTGAAGAATTTCTTTCCGAATATGCTTTGCACGATTGACGGAAGTTGCGGAGACGCGTCGTTGTCTATCATCGCTCTCCAGAAGTTCGTCATAATCGGATTTGCAAGTTTTTCGTCGCCTTTTATCGTCAAAGACGTGATGCAACCGCTGTCTTTTGACACGACTGCGCGCAAATCACCGCTTTCGAGAATGATTTTGCCGTCTTCGTTGAACACGGTTTTGCCTTTTGCGATTTCGTGTTTCTTTTCTATAAAGCCCGTAAGGTCAAGTTGCTCGTATGCTACGACGTCGCCCTTTTCGAACACGTCGAAAGAGTCTTTGACAACCGCATAACAGTTGACTGCGTATTCGTTGCCGTCTTTTGCGACAGCAAACGGCATTTTCACGCTACCCTTACTTTGCGGTGCGACGGCAGGCATATCGAGAGTTTTCGTCTCTTTCACAACGCCGTTTTCAAGCAAATCGAGTTTAAGTTCGAAGCGGTCGAGTGCCGTGAACATATACTCGTTTTCAATCTCGATATTTTCGCCCTTGAGCGTAAACCAAACGCTTTGATAAACTTTGCACACTTCGTAGAATGCAGGGTTGGGGCTTCTGTCCGCTCTCACGATACCGTTGAAAGCGAAAGTTCCGTCGTTGGGTTTGTCTCCCCAGTCTCCGCCGTAGGTGTATTCGATTGTGCCGTCTGCGCCCACTCTCTTGATTGCCTGATCGGCAAAGTCCCAGATATATCCGCCGCAAAGTCTGTCGTTTGCGCGGAAATGCTTCCAGTAGTCTTCGAAGTTGCCGAGACTGTTGCCCATGCAGTGCGCGTATTCGCATTGAATGAACGGCTTGTCCTTGTACATCTTGGGAGTGAGAAGATGTCCGAGCGGTGCCCACAACGCCATGGAGTGTATATGGCATTTGTTGTTTGCAATCTCTTCCATCTGCTCTTCTTTGGTGTACATCTCGCTCATTATGTCCGTCGTCTTGACGTAGGCGTCGGGTTCGTAGTGAATGGGACGTGTCGTATCAAGTTCGAGAGCCGCCTTTTTCATAGCGGGGAACGCCTTTCCGTTGCCGCTTTCGTTGCCGAGAGACCAAAACAGTATGCACGCATGGTTGCGATAAGTGCGCACCATGTTTCTCATACGCCAGCAAACCTGCTCCGTCCACGTCTTGTTCGAGCGCGGAACGCGAGTTGCAAGTCCGTGAGTCTCAAGGTTGTTTTCGCACATAACCATGATGCCGTACTTGTCGCAAAGTTCGTAGAAGAAACGGCTGTTCGGATAGTGTGACGTACGAATCGAGTTGACGTTGTGCTTTTTGAGAAGCAAAATGTCTTTTTCGGTGTATTCTCTTGGGACGGCATGACCGAAATCGGGATGGAATTCGTGACGGTTTACGCCGCGTATTTTGAGTTTTTTGCCGTTGAGTTTTATGTACGGTTGCTTGCCGTCGATTGACGGAACGATTTCCACCTTGCGGAAACCGAAGTCTATTTGGCGCATATCGTGGAAAACTTCAACGCCCTTTTCCGTCGACGTGAAAGTGAGTCTCAATTTGTAAAGATAGGGATCTTCACTGTTCCAAAGATGCGGAGCGTCGATATTTTCTGTCATCTTGACGGAGATTGTCTCGCCTTCGTCGATTCCAAGCACCGCAAAATTGCCTTGCGTCACGACTTTGCCGTCTGCGTCGATAAGTTCCGCTTTCAGGTCCGCGTCGTTCAATTCGAGACCTTGCATGCAATACACGTCTGCATCGATAAGAAGTTTTGCTTTTGAGAAATCGTCGTTGAATTCCGCTCTCGCAAAAACGTCGTCGATGCGCGCGGACGGCAGGAAAATTAGCGTGACGTCACGGAACAAGCCCGAAATGCGCCACATATCCTGGTCTTCGAGATAACCGCCCGTCGTATAACGATAAACGACGATTTTCACTTCGTTCTCGCCCACTTTGACGTACGGAGTTATGTCGTATTCCTGATAATCGAACGTATCTTCGCTGTATCCTGCAAACGAACCGTTGATATAAAGTTCCGCACCGCTGTTCGCCGCAAAATTTATACGGATTTCGCCGTCGATTTTGTCAAGTGCGAAAGTCGTGCGATAGAGTCCGCAAGTGTTCTCGTTTTCGTTGATATGCGGCTTGCCGGTGGTTGCAATCGGATGCGGATAGCGGATATTGCTGTATATCGGCTTTCCGTAGCCTTTGAGTTGCCAGTTGGACGGCACTTCGATTTTGTCCCAGTCTTTCGGATTCAAATCGAGCATTGTCGCCGAGCCGAAATATTTGAAATCCCATTCTCCGTTGAGAAGACGAGTTTTCGCATTGCCGTCTTTATCGAGCGGAAAACCTGCGCCGTGCTTTTTTGCAACGTTCACGCAATACACTTTGGGGTCGTTGTAAAAGTTTTTCATATTTTCTCTCCTGTCGTCAAGCGTATCTGCCCGTAGCGTTATTCTGCGTCGGGAACGTAAAGAATTCTGCGGCAGTTGGGACATTCTGCGAAGTCACCCGGATTGCGGAGTTTCGCTTTCGTGTCGTTTGGCACTTCCATGCGACAACGACCGCAAATTGCCGCTTCTTTGTCGTATTCGACGACGGCAGGCATTTTCTTTGCTCCGCGCAAAGCAA
>CALGEU010000061.1 GCA_937881285.1 uncultured Clostridia bacterium
AAGTGAAAATCGCAACAATCTCCGCCGTAGCCGAGCGTTTTCGTTCTCGAAAAGCCGATTTCCTTCAATCCGCCGTACGACACGTCGTCAACGTCGCAAAACAAGCGGCACAAATCGGCGCAACCGTTCTCAACGCAAGCAGTATGCCATAAGCATTTGTCTATCGTCACGTCAAAATATTCCTTTCCGCATTTCTGAACGCTGTTTTGCAAATCGGTCTTGCGCATAAAATTAAGGAATATCTTGCTGTACAGCGTATAAAAACCCGGCACGGCTTCCATTTTCGTCATAGACGCATGCTTTTTTGCCGCAACTATGTCTATCATATATTTGCGCATACACTCGTATGCTTGTTCTTCTGCAATGCCGTCTTCAAGCAAAATTTTGTACATCGCAATACGCGGAAGAAGAGTCTGAACGAGCGTTTTCATTTGATTTTGCGACTTGTCTTTCGTGTTTGCAATAAGCGTTGCTAGCAACTTCTCTTGCTCGGCGAACAACTTTGCTCCTTTTTCTTCTCCGAATTCGGCAATCAAAAACTCTTTTATTTGCTTTTGTTGTTTAATCTTCATATATAGCACCTTTTATTCGCTTTAACCATTCCGAAACGCGGCGACGTTCCGCCGTTCTTCGCCATTGCAATATATATTATAATTCCTTTCAATCGCATTGTAAAGAATTGAAAACAACTTGATTTTGATCGTATATCTTTAATTTTCACTCGCCATTATCTAGTAAACTTTTACGAAAAAAATACAAATAAAAAGTCCCAGTCAAGCCTTTGGGGTTCAACTGGGTCTCGTTTGGTGCGGACAACAGGACTTGTAGCGAGTATGACGAGCGTAATAGCAAGCAAACAAGTTTACTTGTTTTGCGCAGCGTCATCTGCATGAAATGCAGGTTGCAAACAGAGTTTGCCGACAATGTATCGCATTGTCGCAAGTCCGTTGTGCAAAGCAAAGGACAAAAAAAACGAACCGTTCAGGTTCGTTTTTTCAGGCAATGGTGCGGACAACAGGACTTGAACCTGCATGAACCAAATGCTCACAAGAACCTGAATCTTGCGCGTCTGCCAATTCCGCCATGTCCGCATTCCTTTGCCATTTTAGCGTATCCAAGGCGCATTGTCAATTCATTCGGTCAATTCGGTCAAAATGTTGTCAATTTTCAAAAGTTTCGTCCGTCGTAACGTCTATCGAGTCAAAATAACTTTGATTGAACTCATAGGATATTGTCTTTGTGCGCACGGTCGTTGACGTATAATTCTTTGCAGAATCGGCATATGTGCCGCTCTCTGAAATCATATCGATTACTTCAACGATTTTGCCGTCTTTTGCGGTCAAAGAAAGTGCCACGTCGAACGTATAATGGAAGTTTTCGCCGTTCTCTTCATCTGTCATATCCATATCGATCGAATAGACGATGAGAAGCGTAACGGAGCCGTCTGTGTTTCGCAACAGCGTAATAGTCGGCTCCGGCATACCTTCTTCCGCACTGAACGCTTTTATGCCTGTCACAAG
>CALGEU010000062.1 GCA_937881285.1 uncultured Clostridia bacterium
CTATAATCAATCTCAAAGCAGTAGCATATCATTTAGCATGCGAAAAATGGCGAAAGAGAATATAATCGTCGTATGCACCATAGTGTTGTGTTTTATGCTTACGCTGGCGTTGTGTATGACGTTTTCCGGAGAAGGTTTTCTCGGGGTGTTTTATTCAAACAAGCAGGAAGCGGAAACTATTTATGCCGTCACTTGCGGCGGATACGGCGACGTGACTTTGGCAAGGGCAAGCGCGGATATGATAAAGTCAAAAGGCGGCGCGGGATACGTTCTCAAGGGAGACGAAATAGAAATCATATATGCGTTATACAGGTCGCAAGACGATGCGGAGAAGGTGGTTTCGTCTCTTGGAGAAGCAGGGCTTTACGTGAAGAAAATCGAGATAGGAAAAGGCTCGTTCAAGTGGTGTAAAAACGAAATGAAAGAGTGTGTTTCGGATGCGCTTAAATACTTCGATATTGCTTTTGAGTCTTTGTATAAAACGGCAAACGATTTGAACGGAGAAAGCATAACCGTTGAAGATTCAAAAACACAAATCAGAGTTTTATACAGTCAAATTGACGATATAAAGTCAAAATTCTATCAAGATAGCGAGAATTGCGACAAAGAACAAATCACTGAAATCAAACTTGCGCTCGTCACGACTCTGGCACTTCTCGACAACGTGGATTTTTCAAAAAACAGGGCGCTCGTCACGTCGTCGTTGCGCTATCAACTCGTGCAGTTGACGTATTGCAGAAAGGCACTGATGAGCAATATATGACGCGTATTTTGCGATAGATTTTTCGTCGCTTCCGAACATGTGAAATTCGCCGTTTCGGGAGCGATTTTGCATTTTGCAAAACCGAAAACAAATTTGTCATAGGTCTTGCCATATCGGCGCATTTAGTTTATAATACAAACTATGGCATATACTTCTTTATATCGCAAATATCGTCCAGACACCTTTGACAAGGTCATAGGACAGGATCATATCGTGCGCACTCTGAAAAATCAAATCGCAACCGACAGCGTCGGACATGCGTACATTTTCACGGGAACGCGCGGAACGGGCAAGACGTCCGTCGCAAAGATTTTTGCACGGGCGGTGAACTGTCTCACTCCGCTTCCCGACGGTTCGCCGTGCGGAAAATGCGCTCATTGTGTGGAACTTGCGTCCCCGTCAAACTTCGATATTCTCGAAATCGACGCGGCGTCCAACAACTCGGTTGACCAAATCAGAGAATTGACGGACAAAATCAATTTTCCGCCGACGATAGGCAGATACAAAGTCTACATCGTCGACGAAGTCCACATGCTCTCAAAGGCGGCGTTCAACGCTCTTCTCAAAACGCTCGAAGAGCCGCCGTCGCATGCGATTTTCATTCTCGCAACGACAGAAATTCATCAAATCCCCGCAACGATATTGTCTCGTTGTTTGCGTTTCGATTTCAGACTTGTGCCCAGTGCGGTCATCGCAAAGCGCATACGCTTCATATTTGACGATATCGGCGTGAAGTACGAAAACGAAGCGGTCGATTTGATTGCGCAGGCAGGCGCAGGAAGCGTCAGAGACGCGTTGTCGGTTGCCGATATGTGCGTGAGTTATTGCGCAGGCAACGTGACGTACGACGGTGTGCTTGAAGTTCTCGGCGCGGCAGACCCGAAAAAACTGCAAAAACTTGCCACTGCCATTGCGGACGGCAACGTTGACGAAGCGCTTCGCGACGTTGCGGAATTTTGCGATTTGGGCAAGAGCGTTCCCATTCTTGCGCAAGACCTTGCGACGCTTTTTAGAAACGTGTTGTATATAAAGAATTGTTCGTCGGCAAAGACGCTCCTTGCGCTTCCCGAAAGCATATACGTCGCACTCAAAGCAATGGCGGACAAATACACCACAGAAAAGTGTATGGGCATAATGAAGATTATGTCCAAACTCGAAGGCGAGTTCAGATACAGCGCACAGCACCGTATATTGTTTGAATCTGCGGTCGTGCTGGCGGCAAGCGGCGGAGACTCCGACGCGAAAGTCGAAGAGTTGCAACTCAGGGTTGCGAAACTGGAAAAGATAATAGCGGGGCTCAGAAAATCGGGTTTTGAGTCGGCACCTGTCAAAACGGATGCGAGACAGGTGTGGCTCAGGGTAGCATCCGAATTGAGACAGAACGGCTTCCAACTTATTGCGTTATCCACGCAAGACGCCGAACTTGAAATGAACGACGATACGTTCTTCGTGAAAGTAGCAGATGCGGCCACGCTCGGCTTTTTGGAAGACAAAAACAACAGAGACGCAATCAACAAGGCGTTTCAGAGCGTCGATACGACGCACAAACTCGTTATCGAAGCGGTGCACCGTCTCGACGAAGACAAGGCTTTGCCTTACGTCAAAGAGATGTTCGGCGCAATGCTCGAAATAAAATAAAGCGAAAATCCACAATATAGGAGACAAAATTATGGCATACGGCGGTTTCGGCGGCGGAAATATGCAACAACTTATGAAACAAGCGCAAGCAATGCAACGCAAATTGCAAGAAGCGCAACAAGAACTCGCAGAAAGCGAAGTCACCGGCAGTGCGGCAGGCGGAATGGTTGAAGTGACAATCACCGGGGACAAAACTCCCGTTTCCGTTAGCATCAAACCCGAAGCGGTTGACCCCGACGACGTTGAAATGCTCGAAGATATGGTTCTTGCGGCTCTCAACGACGCAATGAAGCAAGCCGACGATCTTTCCAAAGAACTTCTCGGACCGATGGGCAACGCAGGCGGATTGTTTTAATCATTGCGCTGATTAAAAATGCGTTTTGCCGTAAATTTCGGCAGAGTGAATTTTTGGCGCAAGCATGCGTGTTTTTTCAATGCTGATTTATGAAATATATAGAACCACTTGCAAAACTTATAGCGCAACTTTCAAAACTTCCGTCGGTAGGAGAGAAGACGGCGGCTCGTTATGCGTACGCTATTCTCAACTCTCCAGAAGAAGAAGTCAACGAGCTTATTGACGCAATAAGAGAAGTGAAACAAAACGTGCATTTCTGCAAAATTTGCGGCAACTACACAGAAAACGAAGTTTGCGATATCTGCGCAACGCGCAAACCTACCACGATTTGCGTCGTGAAAGAGCCAAAAGACATAATTGCTCTTGAAAAAGTCAAGGACTTCAAAGGCGTATATCACGTTCTCGGCGGAGTGATTTCTCCAATGGAACATATCGGACCGAACGATATTCGCATCAAAGAACTTCTTGCCCGTCTCGACGGCGTTGAAGAAGTGATTCTTGCCACAAACCCCGACGTTGAAGGCGAAGCCACCGCAATGTACATCGCGCGTCTCATCAAGCCTATGGGCATCAAAGTCACCCGTATTGCACGCGGACTTCCCGAAGGCAGTGTGATAGAGTATGCGGATGAGAGTACTTTGTCGCGCGCACTGTCTTCCCGCATCGAGCTTTGACGGCAGTATTCGGCAAATAACTGTGTCAGGCACGGCTTGCTCCAAAATCACGTACTAAATGTACGTTGGGTTTTGTTTCAAGCCGTGCCTTTCTCGTTCTTTATCCGAATACTGCCGTCAAACCAATTAAATATTTGTACATTACGGTTGCCGTTAGCGTGACTCTTTCTTGTTCTTCATCTAAATATTGCGCTTATAAATAGTTTGGAATGTCGGCAAATAACTGTGTCAGGCACGATTGCTCCAAAATCACGTACTAAATGTACGTTGGGTTTTGTTTCAGTCCGTGCCTTTCTTGTTCTTTATCCGAATACTGCCGCCAAAAACAATTATATATTTATTGACTAAGTGTACATTAGGTGAGCCGTTAGCGCGGCTCTTTCTTGTTCTTCAGCTAAATATTGCGCTTATAAAGTAACAATATCTATCCGAATACTGTCGTCAAAGCAATTTGCATTTTTGTTAACGTAAGTGTGTATTAGGTTGGCATGAACGTGGCATTTTATTGCGGACAAATAACATATTGCAGGCATAGAATGTATAACGCTATTGACAATAGATAAAAAATTATCTATAATAAACACGAAAAGTGTCGATATGACACGAAAATATCTCAAAGGGAGAGAGTTCTATATGAAAATCACGTGTACTAAATGCGCGGCGGATTTCGAGACCGAGAAAACAAGTGGCACGGTGTATTGTCCTTATTGCGGTTCTGAACAAACGATATCCGCACCAACCGTTCAAAATGACGACGAGTTTTTCTCTGACGAGCATTTGAACGGAACTTATCAGCCTGTTCAACCTACGTACCAACCTGTTCAGCCGACCTATCATGCGTCTTTTGAAAGCGATGCGAAAGCAAACAAGGCAGTGAAGAACGTTTTTTCGTTTGCGGTTTTGCTGTTGGTAATCGGTTTGTTAAGATTTTTTACAGGTTTTATCAATATCGGCGACGTGGTAGAAATCAACGACGGTTTGAGCAGCGTCGCAAATCAAGTTGTGTACAAGGCATTGAAGGCGTACGTTTCGCTTTCCTATACGGAAATCTTCATGCACATCGCGATAGTCGCATGCGCTTCGGCAATCGTTGCATTGACTGCAAAAGTCAGAAAGGCAAAATTCCCGATTGCAGACGAAAGCATTTTTGAAAGTTACAAAAAAGCGTTCATTGCTTCTTGCGTTATGCTTGGTGTGCTCGTCGTTTATACGATAGTCGAAATTTGCGGTTTAGCAGTTTTGATTAAACTTCAAGATTTGTACGGTGAAGACGTGTTCTCGGCATCAACATGGGCAGGAAGTTTCGTGTGGACGTTGCTCCTTCTCGCAAGCGGAGTTGTGTGCCTGATAAGTTCGCTCAAATTGTCGAAAAGACAAAATTGACCCAAACAGATACCGTAAAAATCATTGTTAAAAATTTTGTAAGAATTGAAAAACGCCGTTTGAAAACGGCGTTTTTTCGTTGTGATTTTCGTT
>CALGEU010000063.1 GCA_937881285.1 uncultured Clostridia bacterium
TTGTGATTGTGCCTTGCGAATATGATTTGAGTTTCGTGATTTCACTCACGATTCTTGACATATTGCCCTGCGTTCTGTCGATGAGTTCGCTCACCGCTCCGCGCTCTATCGCAACGGACGGCGATGCCGCGCACAAATCGGTTATCTCTTTTACAAGTTCGTCGCCGTCGAGTTTCGAGCAATCGACAAGTTGCACTTTTTTGCTTTTTACGGTCTTTGCCACGTCTTCGTCACAGGATATGACAAACACCGTCGTCTCGCTAGGTTCTAAAAAATACTTGTCGAGCGCGCTTTTTTCGCTCTCGTTCGGAGCGTTTTCAAGACCTAGCACGACGACCTTTCTTTCGTCGAATACGGGGAAAGTATACGCCGCGTCGATTGCGGAAAACACCGCACCGTCTCCCGACACCACGCTCAGATTGAAATCGGCATACTCGGGTTCGACAAGTCCTTTGAACGACTTTATGGCAGAAGACACGAGATAATCGTCGTCACCTGCCACGATATAAGCCGCCGCAAATTTTTCATTGCCGCCCAAACACGAATTTATATGCTGTTTCAATTCTCCGTATTTCATTGTTTTCACGCGCCTACGCACGTACCCTACGATAAGTTATATTATATGATAACATTAAATATTAGTTTTGTAAATAAGCCGCAACCCAGAAAATTAACAATAATCGATAATATAAGATGAAGAACAAGAAAATACCCGTCCGATACAAAACACAACGTACATTCAGCACGTGATTTTGTAGCGGACGGGTGTTGATATAATTGTTCGCTAAAATAGCACTCTCACAAAACTTTGGAGAGAAAATCGCGCAACCGCTCCGTCTTCGGCTCGTCGAATATTTCATGCGGTGTGCCCTGTTCGAGAATCTTGCCTTCCGCCATAAAGAAAACCTTGTTGGCAACTTCACGTGCAAAAGCCATTTCGTGGGTGACGATGAGCATGGTCATCCCCTTATTTGCAACACGCTTTATAAGGTCGAGCACTTCACCGACCATTTCAGGGTCGAGAGCGGACGTCGGTTCGTCGAAAAGAAGAACTTGCGGATTCATTGCAAGCGCACGCGCGATTGCGACGCGTTGCTTTTGTCCGCCCGAAAGCGTTGACGGATAAACGTTCGCCTTGTCGGACAATCCTATGCTTAAAAGAAGTTCGTCGGCACGCTCGGACGCGGCTTTTTCAATCTCTTTTTTGCTTGTGAATTTAAGCGGTTGGGCACTCTTTTGAGAAAGGTGCACCGTGCGACCGATTTTACGTTCGAGATTTTCGGCTTTGTCGGTGAGCGCGAGTTTTTGTTTGGTCAGTTTCTTGTCGTACGTCGCAAACGGTTTTCCGCCGACGTATTTTATGGTTTTCGTCTCATCCCATGCCGAAACGATGGGTTTAAGTTTCGTTTTGCACTCTTCAAGTTGCGATTGTAGCAAAATCAACTTTTTGTCGACGTGTTTGTTATATGACTTTCCAAACGCTTTGAACCATGCGTTATACACCGGAAGAAATGCGTTTTTAAGGCGAGTTCTACGCATGTTTTTCACGCCGATTTGCACGGGTGCAAGCGTGATATTTTCCTTGACCGTCATGTTTGAAAACAGGTTGAACTGCTGAAACACCATGCCCATTTTTTCACGCTGACGGTTTATATCGACTTTAAGGTCGGCAAGGTCCACTCCGTCGAAAATTATCTTGCCTGCGTTGGGGTCTTCAAGACAGTTGAGACAACGAAGAAAAGTCGATTTGCCGCTTCCCGACGGACCGATTATTGCAACGATTTCGCCTTCTTCGACGCTTGCGGATATGTCGTCGAGCACGAGAAGGTCTCCGTATTTTTTCGTCAGATTGTATACGTCTATCATGTTTTCTCCCCCTTATGCTTCCACACTTTTCGCACTGCGTTTTTGTGATTTCGATTCGCGTTTTTCGCTTTTGCGCAATCTCTTTTCGACAAGTTTTATGACGATTGTGAGAATCCCAACGATGACGAGATAGAACAATGCAAGCACGATATACGGAATCATATATTCGTACGAAGACGAACCTATTGCTTTGAACGCCTGCGTCAAATCGAACACGGCTATAAAGCCTGCAACAGACGTGTCTTTAACAAGTGCGATGAGTTCGTTGCCTAGTGCGGGAAGGCTGTTTTTGAGAGCTTGCGGAAGCACTATACGCAACATTGCCGACGGATAGGAAAGTCCGAGTGCCCTGCCTGCTTCGAGTTGTCCTTTGTCAACGCTCATTATGCCGCTTCGCATTATTTCGCTGACGTACGCCCCGCTGTTCAGCCCGAACGTGACTATTGCCACGACGAGTTTGTCTACGTTGACGTTCATAAGCGGAAACAGCACGTAATAAATGAGCAACAGTTGCACGATGATAGGCGTTCCGCGGAAGAAAAACACGTATACGTCACCGATTTTCGAAAGGAAGTTCAGAAAACCGTTGCGTTTTGACGCCACCTTTACGATTGCGATAAGCGAGCCGATAATCACGCCTATCACGAAACCGATAAGCGCAATATAGGCGGTGTTTTTCAAACCGTCCAGCACGTTTTTGTAGCCTTCGTTGTCAACGAACGAGCGAATGAATGTCTGCCACTTCAATGCCATTGCGCACCTTGCTTATTTGTTGAAGTTTTTAAGAAGAGTCACGG
>CALGEU010000064.1 GCA_937881285.1 uncultured Clostridia bacterium
TAGTATGCGGTTCGAGCGTCACGCGGATAGGCTCCATTTCGTTCTTTTGAGCGTTGGGGACGAGCCATTCGATTTTGTGCGTATCGTCGATTTTTTCGATAAACTCTGCGTCGGTGAACACCACTTTTTCTTCTTTTTCGTCTTTGAAGAAGTCCGCAAAAGTCGTGCCGAGCGCATTGAGTATATCTTCGAGCGTCGTGATTGACGGAGAAGTTAACTCGTTTTCTAGTTGCGAGATGTAGCCTTTTGTCAATTCGCAACGGTCGGCGAGTTCTTCCTGAGTGAGATTTTTCTGCAATCTCAATCGTTTGATTTTTGTGCCAAGTTCCATACAAACTCCTTAAATGCAAAAATGCACGAATCGTGCGCTCCGTTTAGGCTGGCTAAACTTTTGGTACAGTTTAGGCAAAATCGACCGCAAGTTTAACAAGTTTTGCATTTTCTAACAAAAAGTTTAGCAAAACTAAACATAATTATCAAAAACGATTATATATATTTGCACGTCCCGTGTCAAACGATTTGCCGTTATTTTTCGACAAAATTTTACGATTCGTATGATTTTGCAAAAAATGCCCTTTCAAAATATGAATAATATTTCATATTTTGTTGACTTTGTCGGTTTTTCGGCGTAAAATATTTTCGATAAATGAAAAAATATACCTTAAAGGAAAGGAAAAATGCACGACTATCTTAAAGAGACGCCGATGCTCGATTTTAAGAGCGACTCTATTCAATCGCTTGTGAAAAAGCACGGTTGGAGTCATCTCGACGACAAAAACAAAGTGAAAGAGATTTACGACTTCGTCAGAGACGACATTCTTTTCGGCTACAACGTTGACGATTCCGTGCCTGCGTCGAGAGTTCTCAAAGACGGATACGGACAATGCAATACGAAAGGCACGCTTCTTATGGCTCTTTTGCGTGCGGTGGGTATCGAGTGCAGAGTGCACGGGTTCACCATCGACAAAGTTTTGCAAAAAGGCGCGATGACCGGGTTCGTTTACAAGAATGCGCCGAACGAGATTTTTCACAGTTGGGTGGAAGTGTGCGTGTCGGGCAAGTGGTACAACCTTGAAGGTTTCATTCTGGACGCAAAATATCTTGAAGGATTGCACGCGCTTTTCAAGCCCGTTGCCGACGGCTCGTTCACGGGATACGGAGTGGCGGTGAAAGATTTTGAAAATCCGCCGATAAATTTCGATTGTTGCGACACGTATATTCAAAGCGAAGGCATAGTTCGGGATTTCGGCGTATACGACGACCCGGATTCGCTTCTCAAAGAACACGGACAGTCCATAAAAGGATTGAAAAAGTTCGCATACAGACATCTCGGCAGAAAACTTATGAATAAAAACGTTGCGAAAGTGAGAAAATGCGGTGCTCATAATAAAAACAGATAATACGAATTTTCACTGTAAACGGAGTGTGAAATATGGATAAAACGGTAAAGCAGTATGCAAAATTGTACGGCGGAGCGATAAAGCGCAAAGGGCTTGCGGGCGTAAAAGAAAAAATGCAGGCGTACGCCGCCAGACTTGAAAAAATGTACGCTTCGGAGCAATTTAAGGCGCACGACGTGTACCCGTCTATCGATACGAAAAAGGTGTACGCGGTCATTTGTATGTGTCTTATGCTCAAAGAGTACGGGCTTTCAAAAGACGAGATTATCGACACGGTGAACGATTCGTTCAGAAAGTTGAAAAAAGCGTTTTGGTGCGTAGAAAAGGTCATCGACGTATTCCCGAGCGCGTGGAACGTCGCAAAGAAGTGGAACATAAACGACCACCAAAACAGAGTTGCCGACGGCAGCATAACGTACGATTATTTCAACGTTGACGACAATAGCGTTTCGTACAGCATAAGCCATTGCAAATACGTTGACATGTTCGACGATTTCGGCATAAAGGAGTACTGCAAGATATTCTGTATGTCGGACACGCAGGCGTATGCGAATCTGACGAGACACGTGAATTTCGTGCGGCATTCCGATTTGACGGACGGTGACTGTTGCCGCGACGAAATCAGCAAAAAATGACGGCGGTATTTTTCTATGAAAAACAAGGATTTGCAATTTGACAGAAACTGTCACGTTTTGTACTCGAAAGCGTGCGAAAAGGAGATTAAGGCAAAAATCGCCTTGCATTATCCGCCCGAAGAAAGAGAGAAAGCGTGGGAGCGAGTGCAACTGGAATACGTCCGTCTTCTCAAAGACTGGCGCACGGATTTGGGCGGCAAGAAGAATTTTCACAACGGCAAGGGCGGCACGTACGACTGCATTGCGATTATGTGCTACTATTCGGTGTGCAAAGACAAGACTTCTTTCAGAGAAATCGAAGAACTCGAAGAGAATCTCATTCTTCAGACTTTCGCAAAACTGAAATTTGTGGATTGCAACAAGCCGTTCTTCAAGAAGTTGATGTACAAATCGTTTTTGCGTGCGAAATCGGCGTGCGACAAATGGCACGACTACGAAATGAACGTTGCGCCGTTTGAGAGCGGAAAACCCATTTATTACGAATTTACGGCATGTCCTGCGGCACAGTTTGCAAAGCAGTTCGGGTTTGAAGATATAATGCCTGCGCTTTGCAACGTGGATTTCAAGTCTATGGAACTTATAGGCGCAAAACTCGTGAGAAAAGGCACTTGCGTCGATTCCGACAGATGCGACTACACGATTTGCGGCGACGAAGACGAGTATGCAAAACAACATCCCGAGTACGTCGACGAAAAAAGATTCAGAAGAAATAAATGACGTTGCTCGTTCGCTTGCGAGCGGACGTGAAAAACGTTGTCGGTAAAACAAGGAGAGTAAAAATGATTTTTGAAACAAAAGGCGAAAGCAACAAGCCTGCGGTGTTGTTCTTTCACGCTATGGGCGTTGTCGGAAGCAGCAGCGAGCGAGTTGCGGAGTGCCTAAAAGACGATTATTTTTGCATTATGCCAACGTCCACGGTGTATTGTGCGGGGCAACGCTACGTTTCAAAGTCCGACGAGATACGCCAAATAGAAGAGTTTCTTGCAAGAAACGGCGTTGAAAGAATCGCTCTCGTGGTTGCGTCGTCGATAGGTGCGGATTTGGCGGTCGCGTTTCTTTCCAAAACCGAAATCCCCGTCGGAAGCGTATTTTTCGACGGCGGACAGTTTGCTCGGATAGGCAAATTTACAAGACGCATAATGACGCCGTTTATGTATTTCGCAATAAAGAGTTTATACAAAAAGGACGGCAAAAATCTCGGAAAAGTTATGTGGTGCGACGACGAAGAGATAAGAAAATATTTCGTCGTGGCAGGCAAAAATCTGACGTACGGAAATATGCGAAGACAACTGGCGGACAGCCTTGAAGACAAGCCGTTGCCCTTACTTCCAAAAGAGTTGCAAACGCACGCGTATTTTGAATTCGGAAGCGTCGAAGACCATTTCAAATATCGTGTCGGCGTGATGCAAGCGTATCCGTACGCACACTATCCGATTTTTGAAGGGTACAATCATATGCAGTATCAGATACGCAACCCCGAAGGTTTTGCCGAAATGCTGCGTACGGTTGCGGAGAAAAACGAGATGCCGGAATTGCCGTTTTTGAGAGAAGAATAAGCCGAAGTATCGGCAACCGATTTGAGAAAATGATATTTGAAAATATAGTTGAGAATAGCAGGAGAAAAGAATATGAAATATTCCGTTATGCAAAAGACGATGTGGGCAGTGTATTCTAGCACCTTTGAAAAAGGACTAAGCACGGATTTGAACGAAAGCGACCCCAAGGGCGTGATGAAACGCGCAAAGGCGAAATACAAAGACATTTTGAAAGGTCTTCCCGAATTTGACAAGGGAGACAGATTTCTCGTGAACATTTTAAGTTGCGCAATGGTGGCGGCGGTGCTTTTGAACGTGGAGAAAAAATATGACGTCGAGCAGGTGAGAGTGTATTACCGCAACGCTATGTGCGAAAACAAAATGACGAAACTCTTTGCCACGCGCGGCACGGCGTACACTCAAAAAGGCAGAGAAAAACTGAAACGTCAGGCAAAGGACAGCGAGAATCGCTCGAATCCGTATTCGTGGAAGTTCTCAGTCGAAGACGGCGAAACGCTGAATCAATACACTGCGACATTTTACACCTGCGGCATTTGCAGACTTATGAACGATTACGGCTTGTCCGAATACA
>CALGEU010000065.1 GCA_937881285.1 uncultured Clostridia bacterium
CTGTCGAAGATACGGAAACGGAAGCGGTCGAAGAGCCTGAAGAACAGGAAAGCGAAGAGTCTTCTGTCGAAGAAAGCACGGAAGAAGTCGAAGCACAAGAAACAGAATCCGCAGAAGAAGCGACTGACGATTCCGAAAGCGAACAAGAAGAAGTCTCAGAAGACGACAACGTAGAAACGACAGAGACGGAAGATGTTGCCGAAGACGTCGAAAACGAAGACGCGGAAGAAACGGTCGAAGAAAACGAAGACGTCGAAGAAACGCAAGCGGGAGACGAAGAACCCGAAGTGGTGTACGTCGTTGACGGAGACGAAGACGACGATGAACACGTCAAGCCCGCAAAACTCGTCAAATTGCCAAATCTCGTCGATTATATGCTCTCAAAGAACATGCCAAGAGCAATGAAGATTCAGATTGCATCAATGCTTATCGGCACGTACAAGAAGTTTGAAAACAGCAAGGAAGACCGCAAAATAGTCGTGAGTTGTCTCACAAAGGTTATGCGCGACTTGCAAGAAAACAAGTGAGCATAAATATAATATCGTGACTAAAATTTTTGTATAAACAAAAACAAGTTCAGTCGGGGGACTTTATTTGCCGACGCTACAATAAAAACATATTGTGAGGATTGTAAGATGTTTGGAAAGAAGAAAAAACAAGCGCAACTTGAAGCAGAACGTGCAAAACAACTCGCTCTTGAACAAGAGCAGGCTGCAAAGCAACATCCTGTAGAAGAGAAAAAGCCTGAAGAAGAGAAAATCTTCCTTGAAAGCGAAATCATCGAAGACGACGACACCGCACAAGAAGGTGAACTCGAAGCGGTTGCGTATGCTGAAAAGCAAGACGAAGGCGAAGATCTCGTTGCAGTGCCCGTTGACGACGTAGTCGAAGAAAAGGCGGGGCAACAAGCAGAGACCGTCGAAGAAGTCAAGAGCGAAGAAACGCCTGTCCAAGAAACGATTGAACAATCCGAGCAAGTTGAAACGCCTGCTCCCGAAACCGTTGAAGAAGAAGTCGAAGAGACGGTGGATGAAGAAGCGCAAGAAACCGAAGAAACGGAAGAAAGTGAAGACGAAGAAGTCGAAGAAGAATCCGCAGTCGAACAAGGCGCAACCGACGAACAACAGGAAGAAGTCGTTTACGTCGTGGACGGACCGGAAGAAGACGACGAAATCGTCAAACCCGCAAAACTCGTCAAGTTGCCCAATCTCGTCGATTATATGCTTTCGCTCAACATGTCCAAGCAGATGAAGATGAACGTTGCAATGCTTCTTCTTGCCGCATACAAGAAATATAAAGACATTCCCGAAGAGAGAAAGATTATCGTCAAGTGCATGGCAAAGATTATGCAAGCACTCATTCAAGGCTGATATAAGCGCGACAAAAAGTGATTTGAAAGACCCGAGCCGAGAAATCGGTTCGGGTCTTTTTGTTTGTTTGTTTGTACGTTTATTGTTAAAAACAATTATGCGGAAATATATCGATAGATTATCGGTTTTATAAAGAATTGCGTAATAAACGGAAGTGAAATACTTCTGTTTTTTAATGGCAACTTTACCGTCGGCTTTGAGACGAAAAAAGCAACCTATTGACTTTTATTTTTGTTTTATAAGTAAGAAAAATAGACCGATAAATTTGAAAATATGCGGATAGAACTACGGATTTTTATATGCGGATAAAAGACGAATATTTAGTGTGACAATGAAAAAGTCGGCATCTCGGCCGACTTTTTGAAGATGTTTTTCGATGATAAGTTTTCAATTTTAATTGCGGTTTTCGCACGGCGTTATTTGAGCATTTTCTTTTTTATGAAGACAATGATGAGCGCAATGCAGATAAGCACGTTTATTCCGACAACGACCCAGAAGCCCCATTGCTGACCTTCAAACGGAACGCCCGTGTTCATGCCCCAAAGAGCCGCAATCATAGCAGGGGTGTCGACCAAAAGCGTGAGTACCGTGAGCGTCTTCATGACGACGTTAAGGTTGTTTGAAATGATGGAAGCGTAGGTGTCCATCGTGCCCGACAAAATGTCTCGGTATATGTTTGACATCTCGATTGCCTGACGGTTTTCGATGAGAACGTCGTCCCAAAGGTCTTCGTCTTCTTCAAAGAATTTCACAAGGCGCGGCACTTTGTCGAGAACGGCAGTGTTTGAACGAAGAGAAGTGGAGAAGTACACGAGTGATTTTTCAAGAGAAAGCATCTCGATGAGTCCTTCGTTTTTCATTGCCTTTTCAAGTTCCGCCTGAACGCGCTGACTTGCTCTGTCAATTTGTTTAAGGTATTGCAGATATTTCTTTGCGATGACGTATTGCAGTTGAAGAAGAAATCTCGTGCGTTTGTGGATGTTGAAATCTTTGACGTATCTGCCTGCCATAAGGTCGTAGATAATTGACGTTTCGTTAAGACAAACGGTGATTATCGTGTTTTCGTTTGATATAAAACCGAAAGGCAGGGTGGAATAGGTGTATTTGTCGTCGTCTTCTTCCGTTATCGGAATGTCGGTGACGGCCATAAGCACGTTGTCTTCTTTTTCGATGTGAGCGCGCTCTTCGGAGTCCAACGCCGCTTTGACGTACTCTTCGGGAATTTGGGTAGCCTTGCACACCAACTCGATTTCTTTGTCGGTCGGGTTTGACATATGCACCCACTGGTCGGTGAAATCGTAGCCTTCGACGACAAGGTCGGGTTCAACTTCGATGAGTGATTTGTTGATTTTTTTGTAAACTTGGATCATAGTTGGTTTCCGTGGCAAAAATACGCCGCGCCAACCGATAAAAAATCAAAGCGCGAGCGCATTCGTGGATATGTGACTACTTCCGGGGTCAGCGTCCATAACGAGATTGCACTCCTTAAATTTATTTCGCTTTCAGTTTAACAAATATTTCCAGCTTGCGCAACACATTTTGAAAGACTTTGCACATTTCTTTGTCGCAAAACTTTTTTCGACTTTTTTCGTGTTTTTGCGGCTTGAAACGGGCGGGGTATTTCGGTCGTATATGGTGTAGAATATATAGAATATAAAAATACTTTTGTAAGATATATTTTTTTCTTGCAAAATGGCGCGCGTTTTGTTATGATATTTGCGTATAAAAGAAATCTTAGGAGGACTTCTAAATGCAGAAGAAATATGTTTATCTGTTCACAGAGGGCAACGCGCAAATGCGTGAACTTCTCGGTGGCAAAGGTGCAAACCTTGCAGAAATGACCAACATCGGTCTCCCCGTTCCGCAAGGATTCACCATCTCGACGGAAGCGTGCACTCAATACTATGAAGACGGCAGACACATCAACGATTCTATCAAAGCCGAAATCATGGAATACATTGAGAAACTCGAAGCAATCACCGGCAAGAAATTCGGCGATGCAGAAAATCCGCTTCTCGTATCCGTCCGCTCGGGCGCAAGAGCGTCTATGCCGGGCATGATGGACACCATTCTCAATCTCGGTCTCAACGAACAAGTCGTAGACGTGCTCGCAAAGAAATCCGGCAATCCCAGATGGGCTTGGGACTGCTACAGACGTTTCATCCAAATGTTCTCCGACGTCGTTATGGAAGTCGGCAAGAAATACTTTGAAAAACTCATCGACAAGATGAAAGAAGAACGCGGTGTCACGCAAGACGTCGAACTCAGCGCAGACGATCTCCACGAACTCGCAGAACAATTCAAAGCAGAATACAAGGCTCAACTCGGTCAAGACTTCCCGTCCGATCCGAAGGAACAACTCTTCAAGGCAATCGAAGCAGTTTTCCGCAGCTGGGACAACCCGCGCGCAAACGTTTACCGTATGGACCACGATATCCCGTACAGCTGGGGTACTGCAGTCAACGTGCAAATGATGGCGTTCGGCAACATGGGCGACGATTGCGGCACAGGCGTTGCATTCACTCGTAACCCCGCAACCGGCGAAAAAGGTCTCATGGGCGAGTTCCTTATGAACGCACAAGGCGAAGACGTCGTCGCAGGCGTTCGCACCCCGATGCCTATCTCCAAGATGGCAGAAGTTCTCCCTGACGTTTATAAACAATTCCAAGACGTTTGCAAGACTTTGGAAAACCACTACAAAGACATGCAAGATATGGAATTCACAATCGAAAAAGGCAAACTCTTCATGCTTCAAACCAGAAACGGTAAGCGTACCGCAGCGGCTGCAATCCGCATCGCTTGCGACCTTATCGACGAAGGCATGATCAACGAGAAAGAAGCACTTCTTCAAATCGACGCAAAGACTCTCGATATGTTGCTCCACCCGCAATTCGACGCACAGGCACTCAAAGTCGCAGACAAACAAAACGTCGTCGGCAAGGGTATCGCGGCATCTCCGGGCGCAGCGGCAGGCACTATCGTTTTCACGGCAGAAGACGCAGTGAAAGAAGGCAAAGCAGGCAAGAAAGTCGTTCTCGTCAGACTCGAAACGTCTCCTGAAGACATCGAAGGCATGAAGTATGCACAAGGCATTCTTACCGTTCGCGGCGGTCAAACTTCTCACGCGGCGGTCGTTGCTCGCGGTATGGGCACTTGCTGCGTATCCGGTTGCGGCGACATCAAGATGCACGAAGAAGAGAAATACTTCGAACTCGGCGGAAAGATCTTCCACGAAGGCGACGGTCTCTCTCTCGACGGCACGACGGGCAACATCTACGACACCATTATCAAGACTGTTCCGGCAGACCCCAACAGCGGTTATTTCGGAAGAATCATGAAACTCGCAGACAAGTACAAAGCACTCGGTGTTCGCACCAATGCGGATACTCCTGCAGACGCACAACGCGCAGCGGAACTCGGTGCACAAGGTATCGGTCTTGTTCGTACCGAACACATGTTCTTCGGACCGGGCAGAATCGACAAATTCCGTGAAATGATTTGCTCCGAAACCGTTGAAGAACGCGTCAAAGCACTTGCGGCAATCGAACCCATGCAACAAGCAGACTTCGAAGGCTTGATGGAAGCACTCAAAGGCATGCCTGTCACCATTCGTTTCCTGGATCCGCCGCTCCACGAATTCGTTCCGACCGAAGAAAAGGATATCGAATTGCTTGCAAAAGCACAAGGTAAGACCGTTTCCGAAATCAAACTCATTTGCGACAGTTTGCACGAATTCAACCCGATGATGGGTCATCGCGGATGCCGTCTCGCAGTCACGTATCCCGAAATCGCGGTTATGCAAACCAAGGCTGTCATCAAGGCGGCTATCAACGTTCAAAAACGTCACCCCGATTGGAAGGTAGAACCCGAAATCATGATTCCGCTCGTCGGCGAAGTCAAAGAATTGAAGTTCTGCAAGAAGACGGTTGTTGAAACCGCTGACGCAGTCATCAAAGAAGCAGGCGTCGATCTCAAATACGAAGTCGGCACTATGATCGAAATCCCCAGAGCAGCACTCACCGCTGACGAAATCGCAACGGAAGCAGACTTCTTCTGCTTCGGCACGAACGACCTTACTCAAATGACGTTCGGCTTCAGCCGTGACGACGCAAGCAAGTTCTTGCCCAGTTACTATCAAGCAAAGATTTACGAATTCGATCCGTTTGCACGTCTTGACACGGTCGGCGTCGGCAAACTCATGAAGATGGCAGTCACGCTCGGCAAGGGCGCAAACAGCCATTTGCATTGCGGTATCTGCGGCGAACACGGCGGCGATCCTTCTTCCATCGAATTCTGCCATGCAATCGGTCTCGATTACGTTTCTTGCTCACCGTTCAGAGTGCCTATCGCACGTCTTGCGGCAGCACAAGCAAACATTAAGAATCCGAGAAACTAATAAGTTTTTTATGAAAAACTAAAACAATAAGACAGCCGTCAATTTGACGGCTGTCTTAATTAAAAAAGTATTGTTTGCTTGTGCGAGCAATAAAAGCCGTAAGGCGAGCGACACGGGCTTGTACCGTCTCGCAGAAAGGCAGCACAAGCAAACATCAAGAATCCGAGAAACTAATAAGTTTTTTATGAAAAACTAAAACGATAAAACAGCCGTCAAATTGACGGCTGTCTTTAATTGAAAAATTTTTTGTGCAAAAAAACTATTCTTGTGATTCGTCTTTGAGAGATTCTTCGTAGGCGGAAATCAATCCGTTGAAGTATTCGTTATAGTCGGTTATTATCGAGTCGGGGTAGAACGGGGTCATGGTTTCGTTCACGTCTACGATAGTTCCGTCGACGAAAACGGACACAGGACGCGTCGGAGTGCCGCTCGCGAGATCGTATTTGTCGTTTCCGATAGTCATCGTAACGGGTTTTGCGGTGTCGTCGTTTCTTTCAAAGGAAACGGCAAGGTCTGTTTGCACGACAGGCGTTTTGTCCTGTTTCAGCGCATAATAGAGCGTTGCTTTGCACGTTGCGGAGTCAACGAGATAATACTTGTAGATATACTCGCTGAAGTTTTTTTGCAATCCGTTGTCGATTTCGGTGTAAAACATTCCGTTGAATTGATACAAATCGTAGTCGAAAACGGGCATATCGTTGTAAAGTTTTTGCACGACGGAAAGGTCTGTCGCTTTGCTTATTTTCTTGTACTCGATGTCGTATGCGTCAGTCAGTTTGGTTGCGGCGCGCCAACGAGATATGAGCATGGTTTCTTTGTTTGAATCCACGAAAAACGAATTGCTCCTTTCGCCTTCGCCGAGAATGAAACTTACGGAAGTGATTTCGTTTTTGTCGTTTTGGGAGTATTCGAGTTTGACTTTTCTCGCAAACGCGGG
>CALGEU010000066.1 GCA_937881285.1 uncultured Clostridia bacterium
AATCTGTCAAACGCTTCCTGACCTTTTTCGTCGTTCTTGAAGACCGCCGTCGTGTCGAGAATTTGTTCGCACGCGTTGTTGATATAATCGGTGATGACGCCCGACGCTTTGCCTTCCGACATATTCGTGCCGTTGTCAACGACAAGTTGCGTTATCATTCCGAGATGTTTGTGAAGCGGATGATTTTCTTCGGCGATTGCTTTGAAGTCAAGTTCGCTTTTGCCTGTGAGCAGGTCGCGTATCATTTCACATTCTTTTGCGAGTCTGCCGGGAAGAATAAACAAGCCCATAACTTCGATTATACCGATAGATTCCTGTTTGATGTTGTGAAGTTCTTGCGCGGGGTGGAAGATGCCGAACGGGTGTTGTTCGTCCGTGCGGTTGTTGCGCAGGATGAGATTGAATTGATATTCGCCGTCCGAGTTTATCGAAGCAATCGGTGTGATTGCGTTGTGCTGAACGCTTTCGCCGTCTTTTTGCGTTGCGCAAAGAATGTTTACGTTCTCGTCCGAGTACGTATCCCATGCGCGGCGGAATCTGTTTGCCACTTCGAGCGCGTGTTCACGGTTTTTGCTCTCGATTCTCACGATTGAGTTGTACCAGTCAACGACGGATACGTTCACGTCGCAGAAATCGTCCACTCTGAAATATCTGCGAGCGGGGCGAGAGAACACGGGAAGCACTTTTTTGCCGCCTTGATAGTGGTCGTGCGCAAGAATAGAGCCGCCCACGATAGGCAATGCCGCGTTTGAACCGATAAAATAGTGGGGGAACAAATCGACAAAGTCGAGCATGCGCTTCAGCGTCGCGTCGCTCACGCACATAGGACGATGTTGTCTGCAAACCGCAATGACGTGCTGCTCGAAATAACTGTACGGAGAGAATTGCATAAACCAACTTTCGCCGTCAAGTTCAAAGGGTATCGTGCGAATGGTTTGTCTTGCCGCCATAGCCGCGTTGCCTGCAAAGCCGAGATTCTCGGCGCAGAGAGCGCATTTGGGATAGCCCGTTTTGGCTTCTTTTGCAAGGCGCACCTGTTCGGGCGTTTTTTCGGGTTTTGAAAGGTTTATGGTCACGATTATGTCGCCGCGCGGCGCGTCGTGTTTCCATATAATGTTTTTGTCAAAATCTTTTTGACGCAAATAAAGGCTGTCGATGCCGAGACGGTGCAGATAATCGCACGCCTTGTCCACGCCTTCGTAACTTGCGATATCGTCGAACGTTTCGATGACTTTGCTCGGTGCAGGCATGCAATATCCGATGAGTTTCGTCTCAAAAAGCAATCTTTCGTTTTCTTCGATGAGTTTTTTTCTCACTGCGTATGCGGAAAGCGATTCGACCACGTCGTAAATATCTCCGACAATTATATCGGGGTATTCGCCTGGTTGCTGAATTTTAAGAGCGTCGAGAAGTTGGTTCTGAGCGTAAAAATAATCCGCATCGTCAAGGAATAAATGCTCGGTTGCGTATTTGAGCAGTTTTGCCACGTTTTGCTTTGCTAGTTCGTCATAAGAAATTCTCGGTGACATATAACATCTCCCAAATGGATAAAAATTTTTACTGCCAAATATTGTATCACGCTTCTTTTTGCAATGCAAGTTTTTAGTTTGCATTTGCTTTGGGAACTTGCAAATGTCTTGCAAAAGTCATATTCGTGTGATACAATATAGCATAATTATGCTATGTAGGAGCAAAAACTGATTATGGCAATCGATTTTTTGACCAACGAAAAGTTTGAAAAAGCATGCAAAGACGTATTTCACGCCTGCAAAAACGAAGAAATTTCTCGTTTTGAAGAACTTATCGGAATGCACAAATCCACGTTCAACACCGAAGACGTGGAGTTTTTCTCGTCTCCCGGACGTATAGAAATCGTGGGTAATCACACCGACCACAACGGCGGCAAAGTGCTTTGCGCCGCAATAAATTTCGATACGTTGGCAAGCGTGTCTAAACGCACGGACGGAATAATCGAAGTCAAATCGAAAGGTTATCCGATGTTGAGAGTCGACGTCGAGCATCCCGATTTTGCGGTGAGCGAAATAGGCACGTCTCTTGCGCTCATAAAAGGCGTCGTCGATTATTTCAAACGTTCGGGCAAGAAAGTCGGCGGTTTTTCCGCTTGTATGACGTCAAACGTGCCGAAAGGTTCGGGCGTTTCGTCGTCCAGTTCCTTTGAACTTGCGATTGCCGAAATTCTCAACGTTTTCTACAACGATTCTTCTCTCGACCCCGTATTCAAGGCAAAAGCGTCTCAATATGCCGAGAATACTTTTTTCGGAAAGCCGTGCGGACTTATGGACCAAAGCGCGATTGCGCTCGGCGGAGTCGATTTTATTGACTTTGCAAGTTTTGACGAACCGATAATCGAAAAAGCGCACTGGAACTTTGACGACCTTGACATCTACGTCATCGCAACGGGAGGAGACCATAGTGACCTTACGGACGACTATGCGGCGATTCCGCAGGAAATGAAAGAAGTCGCAAGTCTTTTCGGTGCAAAACTTCTTCACGAAATCCCGAGAGACAAGTGGGAGCGAGACAAGAACAACATCGTCGGGAAAGTCAGCGAAAGAGCATATCTTCGCGCAGAACACTTCTTTGAAGAGAACGCGCGCGTGGAGAATGCGCTTAAAGCAGTTAAGAACGGAAACGAAGACGAATTTTTGAGCATCGTCAACGAGTCGGGGCTCAGTTCGAGATACAAACTGCAAAACACTTATTCTCCTGCAAGCAGAAATCACAATCTCGAAAACGCGCTCGACAGAGTGGTGAAGATAGAAGGCGTTGTTGCGTCGAGAGTGCACGGCGGCGGATTTGCAGGCACGATACTCGTCTTTGCAAAGAAGAGCGAGACGGGCGTCGACAACGCGCTTGAAATTATGTTCGGCACAGAAAACGTGTTCAAACTCGCAATACGCGACAGCGGCGCGACAAAACTCGATTTATAAGGCGGAGTGCTATGTTTGATTTTATTCTCGCAACGGCTGAAAATCCGAGAGAAGCCTTCCGTATCGGCAGTTTGAGTGTCGAATGGTACGGCTTGATAATCGTGATTGGCATGATTATCGGCTTGCTTTACGCTTGCTGGCAATCAAAGAAAATCGGTATAACCGCAGACGATACGGTGGAATTGTTCCTTTGGCTCATTCCGCTTGCGATAGTGTTTGCGCGTCTTTTGTACGTCCTTCCGAGATTTGACGAGTATTTCGGAGACAACGGACTGGAAGGCTGGGACAAATTCGTCAATATCATAGCGATATGGAAGGGCGGTATCACCATAATAGGTGGGCTCGTCGGCGGTCTTCTCGGCGCGGTGTTTTTCACGCTCAGGCATAAAAAACAAACCAATTTTCTCAACGTCGTCGATTTGGTCGTAGTCCCCGTATTTCTCGGACAAATCATCGGAAGATGGGGCAACTTCGTCAATCAGGAAGCATTCGGCTTGCCCATAACAAACAAGGCGTTGCAATTCTTCCCGTTCGGCGTATATATAACCGACCCGAGCGGCGTCAGCGGAGACTTCAAGTCAATCGTTGACAAACATATCGCGGCAGGCGGCGGCGGAAACTGGTTCTGCGCAACGTTTTTCTACGAAGGCGTGTGGAACGCAATCGGCGTTGCCATATCCGTTGCGCTTTGGAGAAAGGATTATCAGAAGAAGTATCCGGGCATACTTATGATATTCTACCTTTTCTGGTACTGCATCGGCAGATTCTGGCTTGAATTTTTGCGTATGGACGCAGTGCCTATCACTAAGACCGCGTGCCTTATCGTTGCGATTCTTGCGCTTGCCGTCGGCATCGTGTACGTCATTGCCCGCAACAGCAAACTTGCGTACTCACGCTTGCGTGCGCTCGAAAACGGCGGAAACGTCAACGGTGCGTACGTCACGGAATACGAAATCGCAAACTATAAACGCATAGGCAAGATTTTTGAAGTGGCAAACAAGCAGTCGGACAAAGCGGGAGACAAAATCGCAGCGTTTTTTGCAACTCTCACGCTCAAAATATGTTACGTGAGAAAGGACGAAAAAGAGTATCTGCCCATTGACGAATCACTTGTGAACGTCGTGCCGAAAGGATACAAAAAGCGTCTCAAAAACATCGAAAAGACGGCAACTTATCAAATATAATGCAAAGGCGGTTTTTCCGTCGATATACAAATACAATATGCGACTTGCTCGCAGGAGAAATTATGGAACAAAACTACGTCACCGAACGTGTAAAGACCAACAATCTCACTCTTCTCACCGACCTTTATCAACTCACGATGATGAACGGTTATCATATCTGCGGACTCGATAAAACAAGAGCCGTGTTCGACGTGTTTTATCGCGGTGCAGGCGGTTATTCGTACGCTATTGCCGCAGGACTCGAACAAGCGATAGATTATATCCGCAATCTTCATTTCGACGACAGCGATATAGAATATCTCCGCTCTCTCGGAATATTCGGAGAAGAGTTTCTCTCGGCACTTAAAGATTTCAGTTTTTCGGGAGATATAAAGGCCGTTCCCGAAGGAACGATGGTGTTTCCTTACGAGCCGATACTCACCGTATCCGCGCCGCTTTGGGAAGCACAACTCGTCGAAACCGCGCTTCTTACGTTTATCAACCACCAGACGTTGATTGCAACGAAAGCGGCAAGACTTAAAGAATGTACCAAAAATAAAATCAGCGAATTCGGACTTCGCAGAGCGCAGGGCGCAGACGCAGGCATATACGGCGCAAGAGCCGCTTGCATAGGCGGCTGCCGCACCACGTCGAACGTCGTTGCAGGAAAACTGTTCGGAATTCCCGTAACAGGTACGCACTCACACAGTTGGGTTATGTCGTTTGACAGCGAACTCGAAGCGTTTGAAAAATACGCCGAAATTTATCCCGATAACTGCTTGCTTCTCGTTGACACTTACGACACGCTCAAGAGCGGCGTTCCGAACGCCATAAAAGTGTTTGACGAACTCAAAGCGAAAGGACATAAGCCCGTCGGCATTCGTCTCGACAGCGGCGACCTTGCGTATCTCAGCCGCAAAGCGCGCGTTATGCTCGACGAAGCAGGACATAAGGATTGCCTTATCTTTGCGACAAACGACCTTGACGAAGACATATTGCTGGCACTCAACACGCAGGACGCTAAAATCGACGTGTACGGCATAGGAACGAAACTTATTACGAGTTACAACAACGCGTCTCTCGGCGGCGTATATAAACTCTGCGCACTAGAAGAGAACGGAAAACTCGTGCCGAAAATCAAAGTCTCCAACAGCCACGAAAAGACCACGAATCCGGGAGTTAAAAAAATCGTGCGTATTTTCAAGGACGGAATGGCGCAGGCGGACCTTATTTGCCTTGAAGACGAAGTTATCGACACTACGAAGCCGCTCACGATTTTCCACCCCGAACAAACCTGGAAGAAGACCACTTTCACCGACTACGAAATCAAGGAACTCATGGTGCCTGTTTTCAAGGACGGAAAACTCGTTTACGACAAGCCGTCGCTCAAACAAATCTGCGACAACGAAGACGAAAATATAAGAGAGTTTTTCCCCGAATACCGCAGAGTTATCAACACGCAGGAATACAAAGTCGACTTGTCTCAAAACCTTTGGAATCTCAAGACCGAACTTCTCAACAAAGCGCACGGTCAGGTTTGATTTTTGTTAAAAACGATAGCGAATTTCACGTGATTTTTCGTTATTTTTACATTGAAAAATCACTGATTTTCACGGCGTTTTCATTGTGAATTTTATCTAAAAATCATAGTCGCATCCGCAAAAGACGGGTGCGATTTTTATATGCTTATTTATTCTTTTTTTATCGCATTTAGCACTGTTTCAAGAATTTGAAAACGTGGATTTACGTCAATATTTCGGTTGAAGTTTTTTTCGGTTCAGAAGTGTAGGTTTTCATTCATTTAGATGAGTGAAACAAGATTTAATGCTTTTACGGCAATTTGCAGAATAACAAGTTGAAATGTCAAATCTATGACTTTAAGTTGCGTTTTTGCGCAAAATAAGACAAAATTCGACAAAGTATAATATTGTTTGTGTGTGTCTTTCAAGTTATTATTTTTTTAGAAAAACGGCATGGAGACAGGCTTATGAAAAAGAAAAAAATCACGAGATTTCCCGTTTGCAGAAAAGGCTACGACATCGACGCCGTCGAAAGTTATATCGCGCTTGAAGAAAGCAAAAACGAAGAGACCGAAATGGCGCTTCGCGACCGCATAAAACAACTCGGTGAAGAGTGTGAGTCGTTAAGGGGGCAAAACGAAGAATTGAAAGGCAGAGAAGAACAGATAAAACTGTGTCTTGTCACCGCCACCGAAAACGCAAACAAACTCACCGAAGATGTTAAGGCGAGATACCGCGCCGAACTTGAAAGATTGCGCTTATTCCGTGCGAAATGGACGGGGGCGTACGAGCAGATGAAAGAAAGGTATCACTTCGACAAGGATGCGCTTAACGTTGAAAGCGTTGCGGTGTCTGTCGAAATCGAACTCAAAAAATTCCTTATGCAGGATTTTTCGCTCAATAAATGCGCAAGCGAAGACGAAATGGAAGCGCATTTCAGAAAGGAAGTCGAAAGACTCACCGCAAAACAAATCGCAATGCCTAAAGTCGAAAAAGACAATTCGCCGACGGAAGATTCGGAGCTTAAAGAACTTATGCAGAAGACGAGAGAGAAAAAAGGACGCGACGAGAAGAATTCCGCTGCGTTTTCTCTCGACGAAGCACTCAATCCCGAGTTATCTCTTGACGAAAATTATCGGGTGCTGTTGGGTGAAAAGTGAAAAAACCGGCGTAAAACGGACGGATAGTATACTTATCGTGTCGTTATATTAAAAAAAAATCGAGAAATATATGGCAAATTGTATGAAAACTTTTATCTCCGAAACGCTACTGTTTAGTGGCATTCGGGGATATTTTTCATATTTTGAGACCGTCAAAAAAGCATGTTTTGTTAAAATTGAAAAAGAAAATTTGAGAATGGGCATTGTTTTTTTTGTCGAAATATGTTAGCATAATTTGAGAGTTAAGACGCACGCTCGTGCATACACTATAATAGTTATAGTAAAAACGTAGCAAATGCGCCGCTCAGAGAGAAGACATTGTCGAAAAAGGGGGTCGTAATGATCTACGACGTGCAAAAAGCCAGTGTTACGAAGAGATTCGCAGCGTTTCTTCTTGACATCATTCTCATTGCTTGTTTGGCAGTGGGATTTATGGCTCTTATTGCCGTTATTTGCGATTACGACGGACACTACGACAAATACAAGAATTCGGTTGAAACCGTTCAGGACGCTGTTATCGAAAAATATAAAACGGTTTTCGGAATTGATTTGGCAATCTCCGAAGACGATTATAACAATCTTACCGAAGAAGAACAAAACCAATTTAAAGAGCATTCTCTTTCTGCAAGCGAAGATATAAATGCGCTTTTGCTCGGAAATGAAAAATACAACGATGTATTTGCTGAAATAAAAGACATTGTAATTAAAAATTTTGAAATCGAAAACGATCTTGCATACGATATTTCAGAAGAAGATTATAACGCATTAGACGAAGAAACTAGAAATAAATACGATAGCATAAATGGCAGAATCGATTCAATCGGCAATGCATACAAAGTCTACACCAAAGAATCTCCTTTGGTTTTGTCTTTCACCCTTATGATAACAACAATCGGAATTTTCCTTTCCGTGTTCGTATTGGAATTCATTTTCCCGCTATTTTTCAAAAATGGTCAAACTATAGGCAAGAAGGTCTTCAGCATAGCCGTAATGCATACAAACGGCGTGCGTGTGAGACCTTTTTCTATGTTCGTTCGCTCGATATTGGGTATGTACGTTTTTGAAATTATGGTGCCGGTGCTTGTGGGAATAATGATGTTCTTCAACATTCTCAACATTATCATCGGTATATGCATTCTCGTGGCGATAGTCATTTTGCAGATTGCCGTGTACATTGCGACGAGAAACACTTCCAAATCGTTTTTGCACGACCTTATGGCAAGAACGGTCGTTGTCGATTTGTCAAGCCAGATGATATTTGACAGCGAAGAAGAGCGTATGGAGTTTGTCAAAGCAGAGCAGAGAGAACTCGCAGAACGCGACGCATACAGGGAAGGAAAGAAGTTCGATTTCTACAACAGTTCGCTCAACGAACGCCACGGCAGAAAGATAGTTGACGAAAACGGCAAAGAAATAGTTTACGACGACGAAAAGAAGTCGAATGAAGAGACAGAAACAAACGAAGGCGTAGACACTGCTGCAAACGATACGGTCGCTGCTTCGGAAGAAAATACATCGACACCTGATAAAAAACGCGGAAAAAACAAGAAAAAGTAAGAAGGCAACGGTCTTGAACCATATGAAAGTATGCTCGGGCGTGCGTTGATTTGGTTTAGGAAAGTATAAAGTAAATATTTATATAAAGGAAATATGGGATTATGAAAGTTGTATTAGAAAATTTGACAAAAATTTTCCAAAGTCGACATGAGAAGGGCAAAGAAGTCGTTGCCGTCAACAATTTCACCTTCACGATACCCGACGGAAAATTGGTCGGACTTCTCGGTCCGTCCGGTTGCGGCAAGAGCACAACGCTCTATATGATTTGCGGTTTGCAAAAACCGTCGGGCGGAAAGATTTTCTTCGGCGACGATGACGTTACCGCTCTTGCGCCTGAAAACCGCGGAGTCGGACTCGTGTTCCAGAACTACGCTCTTTATCCGCACATGACGGTCAAACAAAACATTTTGTTCCCGCTCCAAAATCTTAAGGGTGAAGACAAACTCTCAAAAGAAGACATGCTCAAGAGAGCATACGATGCGGCGAAACTCGTTCAGATCGACGAACTCATGGATCGTAAACCGAGCGAACTTTCGGGCGGTCAACAACAACGTGTCGCAATCGCTCGCGCGCTTGTTAAAATGCCCCGTGTTCTTCTTCTCGACGAACCGCTTTCAAACCTTGACGCACGTTTGAGACTTCAAACTCGTGAAGAAATCAGACGTATACAAAGAGAAACCAACATCACCACCGTTTTCGTCACGCACGATCAGGAAGAAGCGATGAGCATTTCCGATATGATCGTCGTCATGAAACTCGGCGTCGTGCAACAAATCGGCAAGCCGCAAGACGTTTATGACAGCCCTGCAAACTTGTTCGTTGCAAAATTCCTTGGTACACCGCCTATCAACGTTTTCGAAGGCGAAGTGAAAGACGGAAAAGTATACATAGGAGATGACGCGGTTCTCGACGTTCCGGGAATCGAAGACGAAGACGTTTACGTCGGTATTCGTCCCGAAGGCTTTATTCTCAACGAAAACGGCGCACTCGGTTGCAAGCTCAAGAGCGTTGAAGTTATGGGACGCGACGTCAGCATCGTTTCGGAAAACGAGCATGCTCTCAGCCCGATTATCCGCTCGATTATCGACGCAACGACAGTCGTTGACAAAGACAAAGAAGAAGTCCGCTTTGACATCAAACCGAACAAAATCTTTATCTTCTCGAGAAAGAGAATCGATTGGACTATGGCAAACGAACCGGCAACGGTTTATGATTGGAGCAAGATTCGTCAGACTCTCAGCGTAGAAAGCGAAGGAAAGACGATTGACTTCGGTACGCTCAAGACACCGGAAATCGCACAAAAAGAAGCGACGACGGCAGAGAAGAAAGCAAAACAACCCAAATTCTGGAAAAACTTCGTCAAATCTCTCCAAAACAAGTTTGACAAACTAATCAAACTTTGCACACCAAAAGCGAAACCCGTCGAACTTGCATTCGATACTCCGTATCTTTGCGTGACAGGTTATGACGAAAAGAACGCTCCAATTTATTTTGCAGGCGTTGAAAACGGCAAACTCGTTACGACTTCAGATATAAACGAAGCACTCAACGTGTTTGCAGAACAATCCGAAAACGGAATCGTCGCGTACGTGATGATCGGAGATGAAAAATTCTATCCGTCATTCATCGTTAAGAATGCGGCAAAAGACGAACAAAGAATTTTCCTTAGCGAAGAAGAAAAGGAAAAATGCTT
>CALGEU010000067.1 GCA_937881285.1 uncultured Clostridia bacterium
AAACCTTGTCCGTATCGAGATATTCTTTTACTTGTTCTTCATCGAGCAACACGGAAACGTTTCCGCCGTTTCTCTCGTCCCATCCCTGACGATACATGTTGCTCGTAATCTTGCAAAGTTCTTTTACAAACTGCGCTTCAAGTATATTCTTCATCTTTTGCTTAACACTCCTTTCAAATTCATTCATAGAATCAACACTATAATTCTAATTGACTCTTTATGTTCCCTATCGCCGTTGCTTCTATTGGCATTGCAACGACTTGTTTTTTTGTAAGTTCTCTTGTAAATTCGTTGACCAACTTGTTGTTTGCGCCACCGCCTACGATATAAATCTTATCGAACGTACGGTTTTCGCATTTTTCCAAATCGTCAACCGCTTTTTTGTATCCCATTGCCATAGACCTGTACGCACTGCGATACAAATCCCCTTCCGTTTTCGGCGCATTGAGATTGCGACTCTCAAACCAATTCTTGATTTTCTTGTCCATATTTTCAGGCAAAGAAAACTCTTTGTCATTTACGTCGAACGTGCCGTCAAACATACTTTCGCTTGCAAGGCGCGTCATCTCGTCAAAACTTCTGCCGAACACGTTTTTCAGGCACACGTTTATCCACATACCCGTGATGTTTTTCAAAAAGCGGAAGTTTCCGACTCCGCCTTCGTTTGCGAAATTGTATCTCAAAGCATCTCTCGACACGTTGGCTTCTTTTATCTTTGCGCCGAGAATTGCCCAAGTTCCGCTTGAAATAAGCACGCTGTCGTCGGGGTTGTCAACGGCATAAAACGCACTTGCCGTGTCGTGCGACGGACAGAGTTTAACAGTCGTTTGTCCGCCCACTTCTTTTGCAACGTCGTCTTTGAGTTTTCCGACGACAGTTCCCGGCATATTGAGCGACGGGAACATTTGTAACGGTAAGCCGAGAGTCTGAATAAGGTCTATGTCAAACTTTCTCGTTTTGCAGTTCACAAGTCCCGTTGTCGTTGCGTTCGTATATTCCTTCACCATATTGCCCGTAAGCAAATAACCGAAGTATTCGGGCATCATAAGAAACGTCGAAACGCCGTCTAAACGACCTTCTTTTTTATCTGCATAGAGTTGGTAAACCGTATTATATGGCTGGAATTGTATGCCCGTGCGCATATAGAACGTTTCAAACGAAATCTTTGAGTTTATCTCTTCGATTGCGCTTTCCGTTCTCAAATCTCTGTACGCATAGCAAGGCAACACGGATTTACCGTCTTTGATGAGAACATAGTCCAAACCCCACGTATCTATTGCAAGGCTTTCAATACTTTCGTATTGCAAAAAAGCCACTTTAAGTCCTTTTTTAATCTCGTTAAACAGTCTTTTCGTGTCCCAAACGAGATGCCCGCCTTTGTTGTCCATATGGTTTTCAAAGCGGTATATCTCTTTTGTTTTTATCTCTCCGTCTTCTTTCCAACCTACGATATGTCGTCCGCTGGATGCGCCGAGATCTATTGCAAGATGGTATTTGTTGTCCATATACTTCCCTATATTTTACATTATGTTTTTACAATCAATAAAGCACTTAAAATCAGAATATTTACGTGCCTTTTTATCGTATTGTATTCGGTTGCGCGTGCGGTAAATTTCATATCGTATCTCTTTTCTTTTGTTCAAACTATAACGCGCTTTTCGTTTTAGTCTATTCTATCGCCGTTGTCGTGTATTTCCGCAAATCTTCCCGCAAAAGACGGCTCTTCTCCGCCTGCATACAAATGAGCGGTATCCGCAAACGACAAACATCTGAACGACATCACACCCTTTTCCCTTTCTTCCGTCATAAGCGTTGTCACAGAAGTCGGCAACGCAATGAAGTTTTGAAGGAACGGATAAGGCGAAACGCTCAACAGATGCGATAAAATCATACACTCTACGCCGAAGTGACAAAATAGTGCAATCGTATCGTAATTCGGCTCAATCGCTTCGTAGAGCAATCCGTTGCGTTTATATCCGTGACGTAGGAGTATTCCGTCAATGCCGTTCGCAACTTTTTGATAGGCTTCGGAAATGTTCGAGTTTGCAAATATTTCGGCATTTTGCCAATTCTCACCGTCGTATTCCGCTTTATGTGCCGTGTAATAAGACGGACGCAAGTCCCAAATTACGCCCGTTTTTTCGGGGTTTTGCGCACTACAACCAAATTCTCGAAGCCAATCGCAAGTCGTTGTTTTTATATGCTTGTTTTTAAGCGCGATTTCGGCAGTCAGTTTTGCTCGTCCGAGCGGTGAAACGTAAACGTCGTCGAGTATGGTTTTATCCATACGCTTACCAAGCAATTCGGCTTCCTTTACCCCTTTCGCTGTAAGCGAGTCGATTGAATAATCGGGATCACCGTGACGAACAATGAGCAACTTCATTTGACCGTTTCCTTATTTGCGAATGTTTTTATACATCGGGCCGTAAGCCTCGCACGCTCTGTAATCTTGTCCTTCTTTGTCCATTCCGAACGCATTCCACGCAGACGGACGGAAAATTTCTTTTTCGTCAACGTTGTGCATACATACGGGAATACGCAAAATACTGCACATAGTGATAAGGTCTGCGCCGATATGTCCGTAAGAAATTGCGCCGTGATTTGCGCCCCAGTTGTTCATTACGTCATACGCAGAAGCAAATGCACCCTTGCCCGTTACTCTCGGCGTGAACCAAGTGCAAGGCCACGTATAGTCCGTACGTTTCCAAAGCGTGTCGGTAACTTCGTCGGGAAGTTTGACCGTCCAACCTTC
>CALGEU010000068.1 GCA_937881285.1 uncultured Clostridia bacterium
ATGTCGATGTCGTCGAAACGAGATACAATACTACTGCACACGTTCGTGAAATCAAAGATTTCACGCGAAGCACGCAAAACGTCTTCGGCGGTGGTTTGGTCTATCTTTGAGATGCGGGTATCGAAGTCGTAAAGTTCTCCTGTTTGAACGGCGTGCGCGCCGAAAGTTCGCATCATTGCGGAAGTGCTTTCCTGCCCGAGAACGAGCGACGTTTTGAGTTGTTGTTTGCCTTTTTCGAGTTCCTGCTCGCTCACGCCTTTTTCAAGCAAAAGGTCTATCTCTTCCCTGATTGCGTGCACCGCTTTCAAAGCGTTTTCGGGGCTTGTTGACGTGTAGATTATAAAAGCACCGTTCTTCTCGTATGCGGACGGATAGCCGTATATCGTATAGCAAAGTCCGTGCTTTTCTCTGACGCTCTGGAAAAGCCTTGACGACATTTCCATGCTGAAAATTATGCACATAAGTTGCATCGCGACTCCCCTGTCGTCGTTGTACGGATAGCACGGGAACGCAAATGCGATATGGCTTTGTTCGATGTCTTTTTTCTTCTTGCAGGACGTCGAATGTTCTGGACGCACGGTGACGGGTTGCGCATCGTATTTCACGCCTTTTTCAAACTTGCTCTCGAAATATTTTTCCACGAGTGAAACGGCTTGCTCTACGGTCATATTGCCGGCAATTGAAACAATCGTGTTTGGGGCGACGTAATGCTTTGCGTGATACGCGCGCAAGGTCTCACTCGTCATGGATTTCAACGTTTTTTTCGTGCCGAGAATGGTCTTTTCAAGCGTGCAACCTTTGAAAAAGTTGCTCATAAGGCGTTCGAGACACAAATCGTCGGGGGTATCTTCACTCTCGTTGATTTCTTCGATGACAACCCTGCGCTCCTTTTCGAGTTCGACAGGGTCGAATGCCGGATTGAAATACATATCCGAAAGCACGTCTGCGCATTTTTCAACGTTCGTATCCAACGAAACGGTGTGAAAACACGTATAACTTTTTGCCGTATACGCATTGATTTGCGCACCGATAGAGTCGATTTCGTTGACGATATCGAAACTGGAACGAGTTTTCGTGCCTTTGAAAACCATGTGTTCGATGAAGTGGGATATTCCGTTGATTTCGGGCGTTTCGCGCACTACGCCTGCGCCGACGAATACGCCGAGCGCAACCGACCTGACGGCTGTGTTCTGAACAAATACGAGTTTAAGTCCGCTTGGGAATTTTATCATTTTTTGCATACCGACATTATAACACATAGATTGATATGCGCAATCATATTTTATGGTATGAATGAAATTAAGTTCCGCACTTTTTGCGCAAATTTTGTCATAATCGCAACGCTGCTCATGTCGTTTGCGGTGGCTTTCGTTGCCGCTTATCCCGAAAAAAGCGACGTGCTGACCGTCAACAACGCCATATACGAAGGCAACAAGGAATCGGGAAAAGTCGCACTGACTTTCAACGTGTACGAGCGCACGGACAACGTGCTGAAAATAGCGGAAATTCTCAACGAACACGGCGCGAAAGCAACGTTTTTCGTGGGTGGGTGTTGGGTTGCAAAAAACGCCGATACGCTTCTAAAACTATCATCTAACGGCTTTGAAATAGGAAATCACGGATATTCTCATCGCGACCATGCAAAACTGAACGTAAAGAGCAACGCCGACGAAATCAGGGTTACCGAAAGACTTATCGACAACGCTTTGTCGTCACTTCCCGACTACAAAAATTCAAAACTTTTCGCTCCGCCGAGCGGCAGTATGGGTGAAAACATGTTCACCGTCTGCAAGGACATGGGATACAAGGTGATAATGTGGACAAGCGATACGATAGACTGGCGCGACCACGACGCAAATCTAATATTCGAACGCGCAACGAAAAACCTGAAAGCGGGCGATATAATTCTTATGCACCCAACGGACGACACCGTCACCGCCCTGCCCAAAATTCTCGAATACATCTCGTCGCAAGGTCTGACAGCCGACATCGTGAGCAACGTGATTTGAACTTTTGTTCGGAGAACAAGAAAACACCGCCAAACACAGCCAGGAGTGTACTTGTCGTACATGACTGTTTGTGCTCTGTTACAATAGAAAAACCTAAGTGCACAGTTTAGATGAAGAACAAGAAAGAGCCGCGCTAACGGCAACCCTAATGTACACATAGTACATGAGTTGACGAGAGCGTGGCTCTGCCGTAGTTATTCGCTAAACTGTGCGCTTAGGCTTTGGAGATGACTTCTTTAAGGCGAAGATCCACCCTGTGCTTCTCGTCGATCTTGATGACTTTCACGAGAACGATGTCTCCGACGTTGACGACGTCGGTGACTTTCTCTACTCTCTGGTCGGAGAGTTTGGAGATGTGAATCATGCCGTCTTTGCCGGGAGCAAAGTTGACGGATGCGCCGAATTGTCCTTTGTCGTTTTCCATGATCTTGGTGACTTTGCCTTCGTACACGTCGCCGACTTCAACGTCGCGAACGATGTTTTCGATGATGGTGCGTGCTTTCTTGATGGCTGCGTCGTCGCTGGATGCCACGAAGATAGTGCCTTCGTCGTTGATGTCGATCTTGACGCCGGTGTCTTCGATGATCTTGTTAA
>CALGEU010000069.1 GCA_937881285.1 uncultured Clostridia bacterium
CGGCGTTCATAGACGTGTACACGAAGCCTTCTAGGTTGCTTCCCGTCGAACTGCCTGCCACGAGCGCATAGCCGAACACGTTGAGATTTGCCTGAATAAGCACGTTTGCAATGGAGAAAAACGAGTTGAGTATTCCGCTGGGAAGTCCCACTTTGAGTATCTGCAAAAACTCGCGTTTGTGGAAGCGGAGTTTTTTGAGAACGAGTTTGCACGCGCCGTTTTCTTTCAAAAGCGTGATAACGAGCAGTATGCACGAAATATACTGGCTCACGATTGTTGCAATCGCAACGCCCTGAACGTCGAGTTTTGCGACGATGACGAAAATAAGGTTGAGCGCAACGTTCACGACGCCCGCGATTGTCAGATATATGAGCGGACGTTTCGTATCGCCTTTTGCACGAAGTATCGACGCACCGAAATTGTACAGCACGTTTGCAGGAGTACCGATGAAGTATATGAACAGATAATCGGTGGCTTTGTCGAGAATTTCGGGATCGGTCTTCATCCACACGAGAAAATATCTTGCGCAGAACACGCCGATAAGCCCCACGACCACGCCGCTTATGAGCGCGAGAAGCACGGACGTATGCACGGTTTTTTGCGCGCGTTCTTCGTCTTTGCTGCCTATCGCCTGGCTCATAACCACGTTTGTGCCTATCGACAGGCCTATCACCACGTTGATGATAAGATTGATGAGCGCAACGTTTGACGAGACCGCCGCAAGCGACTGCGTGCTCGTCTCGGAAAACTGACCTATGACAATCAAATCCGCCGCATTGAACAAAAGTTGCAAAATTCCCGACAACGCCAACGGAAGCGACACCGCAATCAACTTTTTAAGAAGCGGTCCGCTTGTCATATCCATATCTTTTGTCATCGTTCGTGTTGCTTTCATTTTCTGCCTTTCGGATTTGTCTAAAAGTTATTCCGCCGCCTTCGCGCACGCATGCGTTCACCCGCGCAAAAGCGAATCGAAAATATATTTTAGCACTTGACGCAATAAAGTCAAACGAAAACAGCCCCGCCGCCGAAATTTATTTTATTCCATAAAATACCACAAAAGAAAACAACCGTGCAAGCGGCTGTTTTTTAATTTAAAAGGGCAAATCATCGTTATAGATACTATCTATTCCAAATCTCGTGATCACAAGACATATGACATTGTTGTTTCTTACTTTTTCTTCAAAATAACCATGCTTTATCAATTCTTGCAAGTACTTTTGTGCCACAATGACATCATTACCGAATGATCCTATAAAAATGTTCCATCTTTCTAAAGGTAGTGCGTCGCCACTGTTGTAATACTTTCCTTTAATATAATCTAAAAATCTTTCTCTAATTCTCATCATAGCTACTCCTTATTAATTTTTATCTAAAGTACCGTCCGTACAATAAATTTTGTATGATCCTGTAGAGCTATTCCAATCAGTACCTTTGCTGACCGACTCCCACTGCGATTTTGTTCCCTTATATGTAATACTTGTCAAATTACTGCAAACATAGAAGGCACCTTTACTTAACCCTGTTAGAACACCTCGTGCAATTGCAATCACATAAACAAAATTCGCATTTATTTTTTATTGTCTTCTGTCGTGGCTGTTGTAGCATAAGTCAGCGAGAAAATCAACTGCACGGAAAAATACTACTTAAAACTTTAATATTGAATAACAGAGTCAGACTCGATAAAGAGTTTGGCTCTTTTTATTTTACGATAGTATTTTTCGCTCAAATCCTTTGGCTGTTGATTTTCTCCATTGCAATGAAATTTTCATTATAACTGCGTTTCGACTTATGCTCCTTTGCCCCTGCCAGAAGGCAAAAAATAAAAAATGGAGGTAATCCAAAAATGAAAAAAGTAGTTTACTCAATCAAAAAAGTCAGAAATTCTGACGAAAAATTAACCGGTTTCGGATTTCTTAACGAAGAAGGAACGTTGCTATGTAAGTGTGTTTCAAAAACAGGCAAACGTTATACGCGAGCATTTGATGAAGTTGAACAGCATTGCCACCCGATAATCGGAAAAGAAAATGAGTTCAAAGGTTACGTAACAATGTATTACAACGACGTTCCCCTATACAACAAAGAACACGACAATTACGACGTAAGAGATATCGAAGTCGAATACTCGGTTTGGTACAAAATCGTGGAGGAAAATTAAAATGCCGAAATTTGATTATTTTAACGGTGAAAATTTCATAACTTTCGATTTAATCGAAATCGACGACGAAAAACGTGAAGTAACGGTTGCCGTAAGCGACACCGGAAGAATAAGCGTTAAAACCTTTGACCTGCTGTTCGATGGTAATCGCCGTTACTTTGAATATGGTTACCCATACACAAAAATTTATATAGACGAATTTACGGAGGAAAACTAAAATGGCAGGAAATATCAATATTGTTATCGGTTCTTGGGGTTCATACAACGAATGCAACGAAAGAGCGTTAGGCTCGAAATGGCTCAACCTTGCGGACTATTCCGATTGGGATGAAATACGTGAAGAATTACAAAAAGAAGGCTTTGAACTTGACGGTATCGACGAAGAACTGTTTATACAAGACGTCGAAGGTATCGAAGACCGTTCGGTAAATTGGGATTACGTCAACCCAGAAACGTTATTTAACACGTTAAAAGAATCGGGCGTTCTGGACGACGATTACAAATATAAAGTCTTTTGTGCGTTTCTCGAAGTTCGTTGTTACGATGATTTTGAAGAAAAAGTCAATTCCCGCGGCGAACATTGGGACGATAACA
>CALGEU010000070.1 GCA_937881285.1 uncultured Clostridia bacterium
TCGTTCGGCACGTCTTTAATTTTCGCTTTGAAATCAACCATATCTATTCTTTTTGCGTTTTGAAAACGCTTTGTCCGACAGTTGTTTGCATTTATTGCAATACTTATCGTGTTTTATTTATATTGCCGTTTTGTCATATAATACACTTTTCGTGTTTTATATTTTACGTTTTATGCTATTTTTAACCTGTTATATAGAGCACAAAACACAATGCGTGTATTTGTGCATATATTCGATTTATGCGCATTTGCTTGCAAATTCATCGCTCATAGACGATTTGACAGTTCCTTTGTATTCGTTTAGCGCGATTATCTCTTTGCATTTTTCTGCGCCGATATAATCTCTCATAACGATATTCACGACGTCGAAATATTCCTTGTCTTTGAGAGACTTTACGAAAGATGACGCATTTTTATTGTGCGTGCCTTCATAAAACTTTGGGCCGATTATCGCAATCGGGTCTGTGAGTTGCATTTGCATGACGAAGAATCCGCCGTCCGATTGTCTGAATTGCTCGACGTATTCGGGAATAGCCTTTTTGAGATACGTCTTTGACGCAAGACGATTGAGTGCGCCTTTATAGAAAGAATGAAGCGTGCTGTCCGTTCTAGTTCCCGCATCGTTGTTTCTTGCAAACAGATAGTTGCGTCCGTTTATATATTCGCACTCGCTCGTATTCTTGAAATAGTTGCCCCAAAACACCATTGCTTTTCCGCGAGCCGCTCCCACCGTCAATTCTTTTGCGAATTGCAAATCGGATTTATCCGTGTCGTTGACAACGAGTTTTCCGTTCAGTTTTTCTTTGAGCAACGAATCCACACCTTCCATCGAGCCGTCATTCTCAAAATGCTGAAAATCGAGAAGCAACGTCTCGCTCGGATGATTTGTCAAAAACTCGGAGATTGCGTCGATTATCGGCAAAATACTCATGCCTTTTATCGGACCGTGAAATACGACGAGATTTCCGCCGTCGTTTTCAACTCTCAAATCGAAATATCTTGCGCCGCATGCAAGCATTTCGGCAACCGTTCTGTTCTGCGTTTCAGCAGCCCACATCATACCGACCGTACCGGCGTCGTGCGCTCCGGGTATAACCGTCTCGCACAAAAGCGCGTCGTCGGAGAGATATTTCATCCACTCCGAAAGAAACGCTGTCTCTTCGGTGTTGTCGTATGCGCGCGTCGCAGAGCCTGCCATTGCGCCGGCAACGATACCGATTGCAACCACTATGACAATCGGAATTATAATCGCAAGTTTTGCTTTCTTTGACATAACCGCCCCGTATGATCTTATTATTATATATTTTAACAGTTATGACATTCAAATGCAATAGCAATCGCGCACCTGAAAGCAATTTGCGCCATATTCACAACGCTTTGCAATCGTTATTATTGCCAAACAACAATGGAAAATCACTCTTTGCAATCTTATCTGTTGCAGAAACAATTTCTCGTATCGTCGTCCGTAGTCGAAGACAAATTGTTTGTCATCGACAATGCGGCAAGAATCGCGAGCATAACGAAGATTTCACGCTGACTCAAATCGCCGTCCTGCAAGAAAACGAGCATTATTATCAGCAAAAACAAAAACCAATTGTCGTCAAACATAAAAGCCCCCTTTGACTTTTTACCACAATATGCGAGCAAATCTTGCAAAGTTACAAATTTTTCGCAGACAAATAGGGCTTATTATATAGACATGGAACAGATAGATTTCGACACCGAACAAACAGTTTTAGACTATATTCCGCGCAATGCGACTTTGCACTCTCTTGCAGAATTTTTCTCGGCGTGCTCGGACGCAACGCGAGCCAAAATCATATGTGCGCTTTGCATAAGCGAAATGTGCGTAAGCGACCTTGCAAGAATTCTGTCTCTCAATCAGACGACTTGTTCTCACCAATTGCGACTTCTCAAAGCGGCGGACATCGTCAAGCAAAGACGTGACGGAAAAATCATCTATTATTCGCTGAAAAACCGCAAGATAGAAAACGTGTTGCTCGCAGGCGTGGACTTTCTCGATTTGTAAAACGCACAATTGTTTTCAAACGACTATTACGTCTTGCTCATTGAAATTCTGCAGTCAAGGCAAAACTATGATTGTTTGAAATTGACAAAATACCGTGTTTATCAATCGATTTTGATTTGATAAACAATCTTTTATGCAAATTCAGATTGATTTGCATAATAAAAAACACAAGACTTTCCCCATACTGCCATGAGCAGACCTTCCTTAAAAAAGCGGCG
>CALGEU010000071.1 GCA_937881285.1 uncultured Clostridia bacterium
GTATATTTGAAAATTTTAGTTTTATAAAACACATATCGTGTTATTTTACGACATAACACAATACGAAAAGTGTTTTATAATAGCAAATTTCTGCTAAAAACAACCGAAATAAGGCGTTTTGAGTTAAAATACAACACGATAAGTGTATTGTTGCTTTTTATTCAGTTGAAAGGTTAGAGACGTTTTTTTCGATACGAGTTGCAGTTTTCGCTGAAAATTTTAGACTTAATAAAAAAATCCGCGAACGATTTTTCGCGGATTTTTCGGTGCATATTCGATTGTTTGTTATTCGCATTTCAGATTCGATAACGCTTCGCCGTTGTTTGCGATTATCCTTGCAACTTTATCACAGGTGTCGAGAAGCGAGCATGCGCCGCACGTTTCTTTTTCGTTTTTAAGAGCACATTGTCGTATGGGGCAGAGTTTGTCACAGAAAGGCGTTTTGACTCCGTTCACTCGGCAACCGTCGCAGTTTATCATTTCGGGAGTTATAAGCACGCCGTTGAGTTTGCTCCACTCGTCGGCTACTTGTCGTCTTAAATTGTCGTCGTTGTTTTTAGTTGCGATGTAGGCTTGACATTTTTCGCAGTCAAGTCCGCAATATCCTATCATCTCTCTCATAAAAATCTCCTTATACAAAAAAATGGAGCGGGCGATGAGAATCGAACTCACGACTAAAGCTTGGGAAGCTTTCGTTTTGCCATTAAACTACGCCCGCAAACCACGTTGCTATATGATTGTAGCACGACTTTTTGAAAAGTCAACACAAAAATCTTGTTGTAAAACCGAGCACTCGTTTTTATTTTATGAAAATTCGATTGCTTCTCGATAACTGAAAGCGTTTGCGTCATATCTGTTTTGAGAAAAGTCTTCACGTGTCGCTTCAAATTATGCCACTATGGCGCAGCAGTTGCCGAATTTGTTGTGCATTAAGGCTTGAAACGCTTGCGTTTTGGTCTATGTTGTTTTATAATTAATAAATCTTATATTATGATTTTCAGGAGTCACGATGTATAAACCGGTTGAAACGAATCTCGATTTCGTAGGACGTGAAA
>CALGEU010000072.1 GCA_937881285.1 uncultured Clostridia bacterium
GAGACTTGCCCCAAGTGTGGCGGAAACCACATTCATCAGGACGAAGACGTGCTTGACACCTGGTTCAGTTCCGCACTTTGGCCGTTCTCCACGCTCGGATTCCCCAAAAAGACGAAGAATCTCGAATATTTCTATCCCACGAACGTGCTCGTCACGGGATACGACATAATATTCTTCTGGGTTGCGAGAATGATGTTCAGCGGACTCGAATTTATGCACGAAGTGCCGTTCAGCGAAGTGCTTATTCACGGTCTCGTGCGTGACGCGCAAGGCAGAAAGATGTCAAAGAGTCTAGGCAACGGTATCGACCCGCTCGAAATAATCGACAAATACGGCGCGGACGCATTGCGTTTCTCACTTGCAACGGGCATTGCTCCGGGCAGCGATACGAGATTCACCGACGGAAAAATCGAAAGTTGCAGAAACTTTGTGAATAAACTTTGGAATGCGTCCCGTTTCGTCATCATGAACATAAAAGACGACGACGATTTGAGCATGCCGTCTCGCTTCAACGGTGCGGACAAGTGGATTCTCACTCGTCTCAACGACGTCGTGAAAGAAGTCACGATAAATCTCAACAAATACGAGTTGGGGCTTGCCGCCGCAAGACTTTACGATTTTGTTTGGAGCGAGTTCTGCGACTGGTACATCGAGATGAGCAAGACGATGCTTTACAGCGAAGACAAGAAGCAACACAATCACGCAATCGCGATGCTTTCTTACGTGTTGACGGAAATTCTCAAACTGTTGCATCCGTTCATGCCGTTCGTAACCGAAGAAATCTATTCCAAATATGCTCCGAAAGGCAGTGTGCTTATGATTCAGGCATGGCCGACCTACAACAAGCACAGAGTGTTCCGCAAGGAAGAAGCGAGTTTTGAAGGTCTGCGTGAAATCATAGGTTCTATCCGTAATTTGCGCAACGAAATGAACGTCGTTCCGTCAAAGAAGATAAACGCTTATATCATCGCAAAAGACGAAAAATTCATAACGTCCGCAATCCCGTATCTCCAAAAACTTGCAAACGTCAACGAAGTTACGCTTGTGAAAGATAAGAGTGAGATAAGCGGAAAACTCAGCAGTATCGTCACACACGACGCAGAAATCTTTATTCCGCTCGGAGATCTTATCGACGAAGACAAGGAAAAAGAACGTATCAACGCCGAAATCGCACAGACCGAAGCGGTGATAAACAAGACCAAAGGTTTGCTTTCAAACGCAGGTTTCACGGCAAAAGCGCCGCAAAAACTCATAGACAACGAGAAAGATAAACTCGAAAAGGCTATCGACAAACTCGCAAAACTTCGCGACAAACTCGCGATGTTCGACTGACAACGGCAAAGCAACGAAAGGGAAGGGCAGGGCGATGCCCGAGATGAAATAAAGCAAAGGAGAACGCTATGCGAATTAAAGACAGCACAAGAAATCCTGCTTGTTTCAAAGCGGCGTGGAAATACTTTTTTGACAAAGGAGCATACCTTTTGCTCATAAACGTACTTCCGTCGCTCCTTATTCCGTTTGCATTGTCGCCGACTAGCGCGCTGAACTATTTGTTCTCATACAAAACGATTGCACCCGAAAACTTTTTCGACATGCTCGTCAAAGTCTATGAATTGCCGTTTGAATACTGGTATATAGGCATAATCGGGCTTGTCATTTTCGTTTTCGACATTGCGATAATGTTGGGCGTAATCGACAGACACATGCGCATAGGCGAATTTACCGTTTCGCCGTCACGGGTGAAAGTCAGGCTCAACTA
>CALGEU010000073.1 GCA_937881285.1 uncultured Clostridia bacterium
TGCTTCGGCAACCTTTCTGGACAACACCGTCGGTGCGCCCGCCGTGACGGTGAAGAGCATAAGAAGCACCGACAGCGCAATTTGATACACGCCGACGGTTTCCGCGCCGAGAGAGCGCGACATCCACATTTTGAATATAAACGAAGCAAGTCTCGTAGCAATCGAAAAGCCTGTTACTACGAGAAAAGAATGAGCCGTGTTTTTCATAGATAAAGGATATGAAACTCATTCTTTTATTATTAAAGAAAACTCGTATCGTAGAAATAAAAACGGGCGTGTAATGCGGTATATACGGATTGCTCCTTGCGTTTTATTTATCGCAAAGTGCGTTCTTTCAGCCTTTTTCGATTTGATTTTGTTTTGCTTGTGCAGAGAAGCGTGCAAATCCTTTCGATTGAAATAAAAAAAGCACTTGCGGTGAAGCAAGTGCTTTTTGCTGACAATTAGATTTTATTCTTTATTGTCGTCGTATTTGTTGTGTTTTGCATCGAGAGAAGGAGTTTCAACGACGGATGCCGCTTTCTTTTCTTTCTTCTTGCTGATGGGCTTTCTGACCTCGCGGACGATCCACACGATCACGACCACGATGATGAGAACGCCGAGAACGATTGTCGGAATCATCCACCAGAGTGCTTCGGTGTTGAACGTGCTGTCCGGAGTGTCGGTGTTGCCGTCGTCCTTGTTGTCGTCGCCGCTGCCCTTGGTTTCGTTGGAGACTTTGCGGGTCTTTACGTTGTCAACGGTTGCTTCTTGTTCTTTTGCGGCGTTGAAGGTTTCTTCGTCGACCTTGGTGATGGTCACGTCGTCGAACATAGCGTAGCCGCTTGTGAGACCGGTTACGATAGTTTCGCCGTCAATTTCGTTTGCAATGTATTTGCCGAGAGAAAGTTTGACGGTTGCGCTCGTCACGTCGTCGTCCAAAGTCTGAACGTAGAACTTGTATTCCTTCCAGGTTTCGCTTGCGATTGCTTCGAAGATGAAAGGCTTGTCGGTTTCGTTTGCGGAGCCGAGATACATTTCAACGTAGACGCCTTCTTTCTCGCCGTCGGAGAGTGCGTAGGATCTCACCCAAAGGCTGATCTCATAGAAACTGCTTTCTTTGAGAGTGAATGAAGAACTGGCGTAGGTGTATGCGCTCTTGTCGGTGTTGTTGATGATGAGCATCTGATTGCCGCTGTGCGCCTGACCGTTGATTTGACCGATAGGCATCCAGTTCTTGGCCTTGAGTTCGATTGCTTTTGCTTCTTTGAGAGCGGTGAGAATGTCGTCGTCGCTCATTCCGTCGTACTTGCTGTCTTTCTTTGCTTCGGCAAGTTCTTCGTCGGTGATTGTGATGTCGTCCACTTTGTAGTCAGCACCGAGAATGTCAACGTAGTCGCCTTCGACGCCGTCGATGGTCTTGGTGTCAAGGAAGTGTTCGTCTGCATAGATGACGCCCGACTTGGTGTTGGAAGAACTTTGGTTCGTGCCGACTGCACCCGACCAACCGCTCGGAGAAGTGAGTTTGCTTCTCGATTCGATGGTGGAAGAGAGAGAGTCGAAACTGTCGGTAAGGAAGGAGAGAACCTTGTTGGTTTCGTCTGCGATTGCCTTGTTGAAGTCCGCTTCTTCGATTGTCTTGTAAACGACGTTGTCGAAGAACACTGCGCCTGCGGACTTCGCATTTTCCGCTTGTTCTTCTTCGGTTGCGCCCGCAACGTCAACGTAGTCGGTGTTTTGACCGAGCCACAAGTTGAGTTTTACGGAGACGCTGGATTGACCCGTTCTGATGAAGAAGGTGTATTTCGTCCAGCCGCTGCCCGTGTTCTCGATTGTGAAGGTGTTGTCACCGCTCGAGAGAGAAGACTCGCCCGTGAGATAAACGGTTGCTTTGGTGTTGCCCACCGTTCTGACGTAGACGGAGAGTGAATAGTAGGAGTTGGAAGAGAGCGTCACGCTTGCAGAAGAGAAGCCTGCCGCATACTTCGTCGTGCCGTCGGTTGAACCGATTGCAAGGATTTGAGCCTTTTCACCGGGGAGAGAACCGAGATCTGTCGTCGGATCGGTGATAGAGCCGTAGAAGGAATCGAACACGCTCGGGTCGATATTCGGGAACACTGCACTCGTCTGATTGCTGTGGGAGAACGTCTTGTTGTCCGTCGTGTTGAGTGCGATGACGCCTGCTGCAAGTTTGCTGTCGTCGGTGTTCGGGTTGAGTTTGTTGTCGTTGAATGTCCAATCGGTGGGAGCAGCCGCTCTCGATTGTTCGTTCAAAGCAACGTTTTCTTCGATGTTTTCGTCGTCACGGTTGTATTCGTCGAAGCCGCCGTTCTTGAAAGTGTAAGAATCGGTGGAAGTAAGGTCGACGGATTTCACGTACGTGCCGGTGGAAGTGCCTTCGAAGACGGAGTTTGCAATGGTCGAGCCGTTGATGTTTGCAACGAACATAGAACCTTTTGCAAGGGTGGAAGCCGCCCAGCGGTTGCCCGTGCCGAGCGTGAACTTGAGTGCGACGTTGACGTCTTCGTCTTTGCCGCGAATCACGAGAGTGAGTTCGCACCAGTCGTTTTGATATTCGTCGTAGTCTTCCGTATTGACTTTGGAGTAGGTTGCAAGAACCGCGTCTTCGTCGTCTTTGTTGAGAAGATATACGTATGCGCCGCTCGTGGATTTGACGTCAACCGTCTTGACCCACACGGAGATACGATACGCCGTGTCTTTCTTCACGGTGAAGGGTTTGGATTCGATTTCGTAATAACTGTCGCTCTTCGCGTTGATTTGGTAAGCGACTTTTTCCTGAATGTCGTAGGGGAGTTTCGGATAAGTGCCGAGACCGTTGAAGGACGCTTCGTCTTGGATGTTGACAACGCCTTCCGCAACGATGTTCTTCACGATTGCGTTGCTCGTATCGCTCGTGTCGTATCCGCTCGTCCAACCGCTCGGAACGCCTGCGCCGATAGATTCTACGTCAGCGTTGGAACTTTGGCTCGTCGTGTCGTTGAGAATATAACCCGAACCTTCGCCGAACATGTTGTCGGAAGTAAGGTCGATTGCGATTGCTTTGTAGGAATCGCCTTTTTCGGAGACGTCGAGAGTTTGCTTGCCGTCTTTGTAGATTTCGCTGTTTGCGCTCGGAAGTTCGTCAATTTCGTTGAGTTGCAACTCGTCGATGAACACCCAGCCGTTGGAGAACGTTCCGTCAGCGGTGTAGGTGGTCTGCTTGGAGTTGTTGGTGAAACTGTGATATGCCTTTGCGGTGTTGCTATTGGTGCCTTCCGTGCCGAGCCATATAGTCATATTGTAACTATAGTTTCTGAATTGATTGCCCTTGATATAGAAGGTGTAAGTCGTCCAACCGTTCGTGGTTGCGCCGTCAACCGTACCTGTGGTGTAGCCGTTGTCGTTGGGGTCGATAGCGGTGCTGCCGATGAGAACGTCGCTGCTCTTTGCGGAAGAAATGCCTTTGATGACGATGTCTTCGCCGTCACTGCCCGAAAGAATGAGAGACACGCCTGCGCCGTGCACTGCGTAGGTGTAAAGGTCAATGGAGAGCGCATAGGTCTTGTTCTTCTCGATGGTTATGGTGCGTGCGGATTTGATGCCTTGCGCGGTCATAAGTTGTTGAGAGAGCATATAGACGTTGCTGCCCACTCTGCCGGAGTAGTCTGCAATGTTGATGTTTTGCAAATCTTCTGCGGGGACGTATTTCTCTTTCGGAGAATCCGCGCCTGCCTGAGTGTAGAACGTGCTGGAAAGTTTGGAGTAGATATCGGCCCAGTTTGCGGTGTTCACGATTGCGTTCCAACCGAGAGAAGTCGGGGCTTTGTCGCTTTGACCGCTGTTGCCGTTGACCAAAGACCAGTTGTTGGGAGTGCTGGAAGAAGACGTCGAAGTCGTGCCGAAATCGAAACGTCCGTTGGGGACTTTGAGAGTGGTGGTCGCAACGAATTTGTCGCCTGCGAGTTCTTTTGCCACTGCGTCGTCGTATGCAACTTTGCCTTCGATTGCTTCGGTGGTGTCGTCGTCTTCGATTTTTTCGAGAGAGAGATTGTCAAACACTGCGTAACCCGTGGTGAGACCGGTTTGGAAATACGTGTTGTATTTGCCAAGACCAAGCATCACGGTAAGGCTCGTTGCGCTCACGGGAGAAGACTCGACGATGATTTCGTAAGTTTTCCATTCGCCGTTGGTGTCGATGCCTGCAAATTCTGCGTAAGTGTTTGAAGAAAGATAGATGCGTGCGCCGCGATCTGCTTCGTTCGCTCCGCCGATCTTGTAGGTGAGCACGTCCACTTTGAGTCTGTAATAAGAGCCTTTCGCGAGAGTGAAGGAAGTGGAAGTGTAGCCGTATGCCGTCGGACCGTGAACTTTCTTGCCGTCGGAGTTGGTGGATTCTTCGGGCATGTAGATCATGAGCGCGTTTTTAATCGCGTCTTCGTCGCCGTATCTGCCGCCTGCCACGAGTTTGTTGTAGAGCGAATCGTCAGAGTCGTCCCACTTGCTCTTGTTGGCGTCGTAGATGGCTTTGGAAAGAGAAATGACGCCTGCGGTCACGTCGTCTTTGTAACTGCCCGACGAGTACATCTTGCCGCCCGTCCAACTCGTGATTGTGCGGGGGTAATCCGTAGCCTTCGTGTCGATAACCTTGAAGTCGCCGTTTTTGATGAGCAGACCTTCGGTTTCGGTAATCGTCGTGTTGTTGTTATCGTCCGACGGAGTGTCGTTGTTGCACGCAACGAACAATGCCGAAGAAAGAGCGATAATCGCAACAAGCATGAGTGATAAAATTACGATTTTCTTCTTGTTCATACCAAACCTATAAAAGATTTATTTTGCTCGGGCTTGCGCCCTTTGTTGTTTTAGTCATACCCGTATAAACCTGCGCGCGTATGCATATCACGCGCAATTTATACTAATATGCTTTTCCATATTAATACAAAAACATTATTTTTGCAATCGAAATTCATACTTTCACGCAAATTAATAAAACTATAATCATGCAAACGAAAATCATAGAAGCGCAAAACCTTTTCAAGTTTGACGACGCAAGCAAAAAGACGAGCGGAAAAAAGAAAATCGCAATGGTGTTGGCAGGTCTGTTTATCGGGGCAGTCAACGGGCTTTTCGGAGCAGGCGGCGGAATGCTCGCGGTGCCCTGTCTGACGTATATCGGCGGTCTTGACGAAAAGAGCGCGCACGCAACCGCAATAGCGCTTATTTTGCCGCTTTGCCTTGTAAGTTCCGTGGCGTACGGCGTAGGTGCGACGTTTGAAAACGGTGTTGTTTTACCCACCGTTTTAGGCGTCACGATAGGCGGCGTTATAGGTGCGTGTCTTCTCAAAAAACTGTCGTCCGACGTCGTGTCTTTCGTCTTTTACGCGTTGATGTTGTTTGCAGGTCTCAAAATGATGTTTTGACAAAATCGGCATTTTATATACACAAAAGCAACAATAAAACTATAGATTTTGCGCAAATAGGTGAAAAATGAAATTTTTGTATCTTATGCTCGCAGGCGTTGCGGGCGGTATTCTTGCAGGTATGGGAATGGGCGGCGGAACGCTGACTTTGCCCCTTCTCGTTCTGTGTCTTAACGTCGGACAAATCACGGCGCAGTTTGCAAATCTCGTTGCTTTTTTGCCGTCGGGTGCGGCGTCTTTGCTGTTGCACGCAAAGAACGGTCTGGTGAAGAAAAACAACCTGCTTTTCTTCCTTATCCCTGCGATTGCAACTTGCGTCGGCTGCTCGTTTTTTGCTATCGAGACGAGCGGTGAATTGCTTAAAAAACTGTTCGGGGGATTTCTCGTCGCACTCGCTTTGTTTTCTTTCATAGGCAAAACGGTAAAAAAATATTGACATAGGAAACGCCCTTATCGATATGGACAAAATTCCTTTTAATGTTGCTTAAAACAGGCTGAAATTTCCGCAAATTTTCAAAAATCGGGTATTTACATTGCGGGTTTATTATTGTATAATTACATTATAATTTTAGTTTCAAGGAAGAATAAGATGACATTTCCTTTAAGAACTTTCCGCAGGGGCATACATCCGCCTGCCAACAAGTTCACCAAAGACGCGCCTTTGCAGGAATTTCCGACACCGGACACGGTGTTTATTTCCTTGTCTCAACATATCGGCGCGCCAGCAACTCCGACGGTCGCCGTCGGAGACCACGTCGACGTAGGTCAGGTCATAGCGTCGGCAAGCGGTTTCGTGTCGGCAAACGTAATCTCGTCGGTGTCGGGCACGGTCAAAGCGTTCTGCACTCTGCCGACGGCAAACGGCGGCGAAGCGACGCATATCGAGATTGAAAACGACCACCTTTTCACGGAGCAAAGACTCAGCGCGCTCAACGACCCGACGAAAGAAGAAATCATCGAGCGCATAAAGGCCGCAGGCATAGTAGGTATGGGCGGAGCGACTTTTCCGACTCACGTCAAACTTATGCCCAAAGACCCTATCGACACTCTCATCATCAACGGCGCGGAATGCGAGCCGTACATCACTTGCGACTATCGTCTGTTCATGGAAGAAGCGGTGCGCGTCATCGACGGTGTGAAACTTCTCATGAAAGCCCTTGACGTCAAGCACGCCTACATAGGCATCGAAGCCAACAAGTTGCCCGCAATCAAGAGACTTGCAAAACTCGTTCCGCCCGAAATAGACGTGATGAAACTCAAGACGAAGTATCCGCAAGGCGCGGAAAAACAACTGATTTTCGCAATCACGCACAGAACCGTGCCGACGGGTGCGCTTCCTGCAAAAGTCGGTTGCGTCGTTTGCAACACGCACACTGCGTATTGCGTGGCAAAGGCTGTCAGAGACGGTGAAACTTGTTATAAACGCGCAATGACGGTGTCGGGCGGCGGCGTTGAAATGCGCGGTAATTTCTGGGTGCGCAACGGCACGCCTTATCAGTTTATATACGACACTTGCCGCGGCAACGTCATAGAAGACGTCACGAGAAAAGTCATAAGCGGCGGTCCGATGATGGGATTTGCACAGGCGGATCTCAACGTCGCAACCACGAAAGGCTCGTCCTGTCTGCTTTTTTTGACGGACAAGGAATTCAACACTAGCCCAACGACGCCGTGTATAAGTTGCGGAAAGTGCATACTCAACTGCCCGATGTCTCTCGTTCCGAGAGAAATCGAAAGGGCGGAACAAAAAGAAGACTTCGAGACGACTTTCAAACTCGGAGTGCTCAACTGCATAGAGTGCGGAGCGTGTTCCTACTCGTGCCCGGCAAAACGTCCGCTCGTTCAGGCGATGCGTCTTGCAAAGAAAGAAATCAAGGCAAGGGGGATAAAGTGATATGGCAAAATTCATAGTCTCGTCGTCCCCGCATATATCCACGACGTTTACCACGAGAAGAATGATGCTCGACGTCATCATCGCGCTCGTTCCGGCAACCATTGCAAGCGTTTTGCTTTACGGATTTTATCCGCTTTGCATGATGGTGCTTTGCGTAGGCTCGTGCGTGTTTGCCGAGTGGCTTTTCAATTTGATAACGAAAAAATATCAAAGCGTAGGCGATTTGTCCGCAGTCGTTACGGGCATGATACTTTCGCTCAATCTTCCGCCCGTCGTGCCGTTTTACGTCCCGATGGTCGGCGGTTTCTTTGCGATAGTCGTCGTAAAAATGCTTTTCGGCGGCATCGGCAAGAACTTTGCAAACCCCGCAATCACCGCGCGCATATTCCTTATGCTTTGCTGGACGACGGTTATGACAAGTTTCGTTCAGCCGATAGATTTGTCAAACGGAATGAATTTGTTTTCATTCTTCGACAGAGCGGTGGATATCGATATAAGCGCAATCACGAGCGCGACTCCGCTTGCAGGCGTCAAGTCGTCCATAGCGGCGGGAACGAATCCTGCCGAAGGTTTGTCGGCTCTCGATATGTTCCTTGGAAGAATAGGCGGAAGCGCAGGTGAAGTCAGTACGATTGCAATACTAATCGGTGGAATTTATCTTCTCATCCGCAAGGTCATAGACTGGCGTATTCCCGCACTTTATATCGGCTCGACGGTCGTATTCACGGCGATTTTCTTCTCGGGCTCTGAATACGTGGGACAATACGTATGGACGTATCTGCTCGGCGGCGGACTTATGTTCGGCGCGTTCTTTATGGCAACCGACTATGCAACGAGCCCAAAGACCTGTCTTGCGGTCGTGATATACGGCGTGGGACTCGGCTTTTTGACGGTCGTGTTCAGGAAATTCGGCACTATGAACGAAGGCGTGTCGTTTGCGATATTGCTTATGAACGTGCTTACGCCGCTTCTTGAAAAAATCACGCCGAGAGCGTTCGGCGCACCGAAGAAAAACAATCTTGCAAAACTTATGAAACACAAGCGCAAAGACGTCGCTTTGGAAGGGGGCAAAAATGACTGACGAAAAGATGCTCCGAGAAGACGAAGTTATGCAAAACGAAAATATCGTCGCAGACGAAAACGCCGAAACGATTGCAAAAGAAAGCGTCGAAAAGGCAGAAAACGCAGTCGATACGAGCGTTGAAACCGACGATAAGAAAGGCAAAAAAGACAAGAAAGAAAAAAGAAAAATGAGCGAAGTGGCAAAATGCTCGCTCGTGCTCGTGATAATCGCCGTCGTGGCGGGACTTTTGCTCGGTATAGTCAACTGGGCAACGTACGTAGACCCCGACAACACGATTATGGAAAAATGCAAAGCGTTTTCGTGGGTTGACGGCAAAACCGTGACCGACGTCGTCAAGGACGAACAACTCGCGTCCTACGATTATGACAAAAACAACTACGTCGTGTCCTGTTTCGTGGCAAAGGACGGAGAAGATATTCTCGGATATTGCTACTACACGGTGGGTGGCGGCGCAAAAGACGGTTCTATCGAATCACTCGTGTTCATAAGCGCGGACGGCATAATCAAAGACGTGCAGGTGTACGAGCAGGGCGAGACGGCAGGCTATTTTGACAGAGTTGAAAAAGCAAACAAGCAAAAATACGTCGGCATCGATTGCAAAACGATTGAAAGGCTCGAACTTGTCAAATCGGGCAACGCTTCGCTTGACGGACAGATAGACGCGGTGAGTCAGGCAACTTACACGTCCACCGGCTATCACAATTCGATTGCTACTGCGGTGTATGCGTTCAGAACGTATTACGACGCTTTGCAACAAGGGGGTGCGCAATGAAACGTAACTCCAAACTTCAGATAATATCCAACGGTATTTTCGCGCAGAACCCGACGTTCAGACTGGTTCTCGGAATGTGCCCGACGCTTGCGATAACGACGAGCGCGTTCAACGGCTTGGGAATGGGCATCGCGGCAACGCTCGTGCTTATCTGCTCCAACGCTCTCGTGTCGCTTTTGAGAAAAGTGATACCCGACAAGGTGCGTATCCCGGCTTACGTTCTTATCATCGCAACGCTCGTCACGCTTCTTGAAATGGTGCTCAAAAAGTTCGTTCCGACGCTGTACAGCGCACTAGGTATATACCTGCCGCTCATCGTCGTCAACTGCATCATTCTTGCAAGAGCGGAAGCGTTTGCAAGTTCCAACAAAGTGGGCGACAGCATTCTCGACGGTCTCGGAATGGGCTTGGGCTTCACGCTCGCGCTCACGCTTATAGGTTTTATAAGAGAGTTGCTCGGCAACGGAACGATTTTCGCAGGCACGCTCGGCAGTCTGTCATTCGGATTGTCTTTGGGAGCGGCGAGCAATTATTCTCTCAAATTCTTCGTTCTTCCGGCAGGCGGATTTATGACTCTCGGTCTTCTTATGGCGGCTGTCAACGCAATCACCGACCATAGAGCGAAGAAAAAACAGGCGAAGGCAGAACAAAGCGCAAAGCATATTGACGACGCCAAAGCGGAACTCGATACGGCGACCGAAAACAAAACGACGACCGAAAACGGCGCAAACGTTTCAGCCGCCGCAAACGAAGGGGGTGCAAACTGATGGAATACTTCTTGCTCATCATCGGTGCTATGTTCACCAACAACTTCGTTCTCAGTCAATTCTTGGGGTGCTGTCCCTTCCTTGGCGTGTCCAAGAAGACGGATACCGCACTCGGAATGGGGCTTGCAGTCACTTTCGTTATGGGCGTTGCAAGCATCATAACCTGGTGCGTGCAGAAAGTGCTCGTGCTTCTTGGAGTCGAATATTTGCAAACAATTGCGTTTATTCTCGTCATCGCGGCACTCGTGCAACTCATCGAAATGGTTCTCAAAAAATATATGCCGTCACTTTACAGTGCACTCGGCGTATATCTGCCGCTCATCACCACCAACTGCGCGGTTTTGGGCGTTGCGATTCTCAACATCGACACCTACGGCGTTGCGGGCGGACTCAGCCTTTTGCAGTCCTTCCTTAACGGTGTGTTCAGCGGCGTCGGCTTCCTTATCGCAATACTCTTGCTCGCGGGCGTTCGCGAAAAAATGGATCAGGATTCCATTCCGAAGCCTTTCAGGGGTTTCCCGATTACGCTCATTGCGGCAAGCATACTCAGCATGGCTTTCGTTGCATTCGGCGGACTTATCTCTTCGTCGGGCGCAATAAGCCTGTTGTTCAACTGACGGGGGTGACGATATGATACTTTCGGCAGTTAATCCTATGACGATACTCTGGTCTGTGCTTATTCTGTTCGTGCTTGCGCTCGTGTTCGGCGTGGTGCTTGCGGTGCTCGGCAAAAAACTTGCGGTGCACGAAGACGAAAGAATAGGTCAGGTGCGCGAAAAACTTTCGGGAGCGAACTGCGGCGGTTGCGGATACGCAGGCTGTGACGCTTTTGCAAAGGCTATCGTAGAAGGCAAGGCTGACATCAACGCTTGCTGTGCTACGAGTGCGGAAAACAAAAAACTCATCGCACAAATCATGGGCACGAGCGTTTCGGCGGAAGACACCAAAATCGTGGTGGCTTGCAACGGCGGGAACAACGCGCAGGATAAGTACGAATATATGGGATACGGCGATTGCCGAAGCATGGAATTGCTCGGCGGCGGTCGCAAACAGTGCAAGTGGGGCTGTCTCGGAATGGGCTCGTGCGCAGACGCTTGTCCGTACGGCGCAATGCAAGTGGGCATGGATGGCTATGCGGAAGTCGACAGAGACAAATGCATCAAATGCGGAAGATGCGTTGCCGCTTGCCCGAAGAAAATCGTAAAACGCGTCCCCGCAAGCGCGAAAGTGTACGTCGCATGCACCAACTGTCAGAAAGGCAAAGAAGTGCGCGCGATATGCAAGAGCGGCTGTATAGGTTGCGGTTTGTGCCAAAGAAATTGCCCAAACGGGGCTATCACCGTGCAAAACAATCTTGCGGTCATCGATTATTCAAAATGTACGGGATGCGGAGTGTGTATGCAAAAATGTCCGCAAAAGTGCATAAAGTCGGCGGAATAAGCGTTTCGCGACTGAATTTGGAAACAACAACCGCATTGCTCGGATATGCGGAGATATAAGGGAAAATAGAGAAAAAATAAGAATTGAAACAAACGCCCCGAAAACGGGGAGCGGCGAAAGCCGTTTAGGAGAAACAATATGGAAAAAATAGCGATTATCGACATTGGCTCAAACTCAGCAAGACTCGTGCTCGTCAACGTGCTGGACGGCGGCTATTTCGTCGTCTTTGACGAACTCAAAGAAACGGTACGGCTTGGGCAGGACATGGATTGGGACGGTTTCATCAAACCGCAAAGAATTGCCCAGACGATAAAAACGCTTACGATGTTCCGTCGTCTTTGCGACGCAAACAAGGTTGACAAAATCTTTGCGTACGCAACGGCTGCGGTCAGACGTGCAAAAAATCAGAAGAGTTTCCTTGACGAAGTCGCAATGACTTGCGGCATCAAAATCAAGGTTCTTACCCCCGAAGAGCAGGCAATGCTCGTGTATCAGGGCGTCATCAACTCCATGGATATCCCCAAAGGATTGATTATGGAAATGGGCGGCGGCTCTACAAACCTTATATACTACAACCGCAGAAATCTCATTCATTTCGAGACTCTTCCGTTCGGCGCGGTCACTCTCACCGACCTTTTCAAGAACGACAGTTCGACTCCGCAGGAGAGAGCAAAGAAAATCGAAGATTTCATCGGCGAACAACTCGAAAAAATCACTTGGCTTGACTCTGTCGAACCCGATACGGCGTTCGTCGGAGTGGGCGGCTCGTTCAGAAATCTCGGCAGGATCAGCAGACTTATAAGAAAATATCCTTTCAATATGACGCACAACTACGAGTTGCCCGTCAGCGAGTTTGAAACGATATACAACACGATAAAGAAACTCGACCTTAACAGCACCGTCAAAATCAAAGGGTTGTCTTCGTCGAGAGCGGATATTTTCCCGAGCGCACTCGCGGTGATGAAAGCGGTGCTTTCAAAGTTCACGTTCGAAAAAATCACGATAAGCGGTTGCGGACTCAGAGAAGGCGCGATGTTCAGATACGCAGTGCCGGGCGTCAACGAGAGACCGCTCAGCGACGTTCTCGGTCACTCGCTCTACACGCAGATGAAGTATCACGATCTCAACATCGACCACGCAGAGCACGTCTACAATCTCTCCATTCAACTTTTCAAGCAACTCAAAGTGTTGCACAAGATGCCCAGAGTGTACGTCAGAGTGCTCAAAATCGCCGCACTCATGCACGACAGCGGTATGCGCATCAAGTTCTACAACCACCAGTTGCACTCCGCATACATCATTCTCAACAGCAATCTGTACGGCGTTCCGCACAAGGACATCGTCGTTGCGGCGTTCGTTGCGGCAGGACACAGAAAAGCCGAAAACGCGAGAGAAGAAATCATCAAATACAAGGATATGCTCACCACCGAAGACGTTGAAGCAATCAAGAAACTCAGCGTCATTCTGCGCATAGCGGAGAGTTTCGACCGTAGCCAAAGCGGCGTCGTGACGGGCATAAACTGCGACGTTTTGGGCGACAGCGTAATCGTCAAAACCGAATGTGAAAACGGCGGCGACTGCGCTCTCGAAGTAAAAGACGCAATGGGCGCGGCGGCGGAATTCAAGGCGGCGTACGGCAAGAATCTCGAAATTCTCTAATATATGGCAAAGCAGTGTAAGCGCGTGATACTCGCAAGCGGGTCTCCGCGCAGAAAAGATATTCTCGCGGATATGGGCGTTGAATTCGTCGTGTCGCCGTCAAACGTAGACGAAAGCAGAATTCATTCTCCGTTTCCGCGAATTCTCGTTCAAAAACTTGCGACGAAAAAAGCAGAAGACGTTTTCAAAACGCACGCAAACGACGTCGTCGTTGCGGCGGACACAATAGTCGTCAAGGGCACAAAAGAACTCGGAAAACCGAAAGACAGACAAGACGCGGTGAACGTTATATCGCGGCTCAGCGGCAAATGGCACGTCGTGTATACCGGCGTTTGCGTTATCTCGGACGGGAAGAAGAAAGTTTTTTGCGACGCGTCAAAGGTGAAATTCAAGAAACTTTCAAAGAAAGAAATAGAAGACTACGTAAACACGTTCAAGCCTTTCGACAAGGCAGGCGCGTACGGAATTCAGGACGGCGTGGTCGTTGAAAAATACAAAGGCAGTTACTCAAACATTCTCGGACTGCCGAAGACAAAACTTGCAGCCGTCTTGGCGCAAGTGGGAGTGTACGATGGCAACAATTGAACTTTCAATCGATTTGGGAAGCAAATTTATCACCATATACCAAAAGGGCATAGGGCTTGTTTTGCGCGAGCCTGCAATCGCCATTGCGACGAAGGTGCGCAATCGTCTCGAAATCCGCGACGCAGGTTATAGAGCGGAAAGCGTTATGACGGGCTCGCTCGGCGGCGCGAGAGTCATTGCGCCGATAAAGGAAGGCATCATCGTCGACGAAGAGATGGCAACCATGCTTCTTGCCTATTTTCTCAAAAAGATTATGCCCGAAGGTTTGTTTGCACCGCGCGTCAAGGCTATCGTGTCAATTTGCGAATCGTCGTCCAGTTCGGACAGACGCGCCGTTGAAAAATGCTGTCTCAAAGCAGGCATAAAAGAAGTCACGCTCGTAGAATCGGGATTGAGTCTTCTTGCTTACACCAACAGCATCGGCGGTCTTTTCGTTGACATCGGCGGCGGAAAAACCGAAATTTCCGCGGTTACGAATCACGGAATCGCAACGGGGTGCTCAGTCAATATCGCAGGTGACGCGTTCAACAATGCGATTATAGACGACTTATACAAGAATTACGGCGTAAAAGTCGGCGAATTTACAATTGAAAATCTCAAAAAATCCGCACTTTCGTTCTACGTCAACGACGCCGGCAGTTATGCGGTCAGCGGCGGCAGTGCGGACGGCTCTCCGCGCAGTCTCTACGTGTCTGCCGAAGCAATGCGCAACGCCGTCATTCCGCTTGTGGACGACATCATCGAAGTCATAATGTCCGTTCTCAATCAGACTCCGCCCGAACTTTCTGCGGAAATTCTTCGCAAAGGCATATTCGTATCCGGCGGCTCACTCCACATTCCCGGTCTCATCGAGTATATGGAGCAGGCGCTCGAACTTCCCGTCACTCCGCTCAAAGACATAGAAAACGCCATTGCCATAGGCGGTGCGAAGTTCTTTGACGAGCGGGATTTGCTAAGCGATATGCTTGGCGTAAAGTTATATTAAAAATGTGCTATTTAGCGAAAAACTGCGGCAACCCCCATCCGCTCCAAAATCACGTACCGCATGTACGTTGGGTTTTGTTTCGGATGGGTGTTTTCTTGTTTTTCATCTAAATATCGCATTTTTACAAACAGTGCTATTTAGTGAACAACTACGGCAGAGCCACGCTTGCGTGGCTTTTTCTTTATTTTCCTAATATATCGGCTCGCGCCTTGTCATATTCATCTTGAGATATTATGTTGTTTTCAAGCAACTCATTTAATTCTTTCAGTTTATCGAGTTTAGTCATAGAAGCAGGCATCTTGTTGTATTTTGGACTTTGAAATTTACGTTGTTTGTGCTCTTGTTTTTTGTCTTCAATTTTATATTTTATGTAATCTTTATAATACTGTCTGTCGCTTTTCCTTTCATTTTTTTTGTATGTCTTATAATTCGCTCTTTCATTTCTTAAAATTGTGTTTTTATTTTTTGCGGACAAAAAAATCTCATCATAGTTCCAAATGATTATCTTTTTCCACAATATTAAATAAATGATAAACAACACGCAGGCAAGCATAATTGCGATTGAAGACAATGCAGAAAGAATTAAAATGGTAGTTGCGTTTTTGAAGCCGTAGATGAAATACATTTTCAAGTCATTAGAAAATCCTGCAAGTGCGGCAAAAAAGCCTAAAACACACAAAACTATATTCACTATGAACAATTTGTAGTTTTTTGTTCTATATAATGTGTTTGCTTCGTTACTTTTTAATTTTTCATCAAATTTTATATCGACAGCAGAGAGTATTTCTGTGGAGTTAGCGATTTTGTTTTGCTTTTTGTTTCTGTAAAGGAATATATTTGGAAGAACAAACATCAACGGAATGCAATATATTGAATAGTAATTGAAATGCAAATTATTACTGTCAGAAAATATGATGCCACAAATACAACGTAATAGAACCGACAACGGAACTAGAATTGAAAACAATATATCGACAGATGAAACGAGTTTTTTCTTATAGTTTGACAAATCGTAAGCATTTTTAAAGTTTTTCATTAATTGCATCTCCCAAAGGTCTATTTATAGCCTAATAGTATCATATATAGCCCACCTTGTCAATAATGATATGATAAAGTTAGAGTATGAATACGTACGATGCGGTGAAAAACAGAATATTGTTTTTGTTGGAAGAAAAGAAGGTTTCGATTCACAAACTTTCAATCGATTCTGCAGTTGCGCCGTCTACGATTAAGAATATTTTATACGGTAAAAGCGTAAATCCCGGCATTGTCACCATAAAAATGCTCTGTGACGGATTTGGCATTTCGCTTTCGGAGTTTTTCGATACCGAAGAATTCAAAAGCCGTGAAATTGAGAGTATAGAATAATAAATAATATTAAAGAAAGTTCCAAGCCACGCTATGCGTGGTTTTTTTGACAAAGAAAGCAAACGTTTTACATAACTTGACAACATTTTCGCGCGATTGTTTTTTATCATGAGAATATGAGAAAAATCGTTGTTACGTCGGGCAAGGGCGGAGTCGGAAAAACGACCGTGACCGCAACGCTCGGCAGAAAACTTGCTTTGCAAGGCTACAAAGTGGTGCTTGTGGACGGAGACGTGGGGCTGAACAATCTTGACGTCGTGACAGGCATAGAAAGACGCGTCGTATACGACATGGGGGACGTGTTGCAAGGGCGTTGCAGAGCTTTTCAGGCACTCGTGCAGGACGGAGAAAGCCCCATGCGAATATTGCCGTCGTCAAGAGATTCTTCGCTTATCACGGCGCAGGCTTTCCGCGGAATCGTGGACGGTTTTTTCGAGTTCGATTTTGTCATCATTGATTGTCCTGCCGGCATCGAAAGCGGTTTTCACAGGGCAGTGAGTGCGTGCGACGAAGCAATCGTCGTCACAACGCCGTCCGCTTCGGCAATACGTGACGCAGACAAAGTTGTGTCTCTTCTTTCAAGTTATAGACTGAAAGACGTGTCGCTCGTGGTCAATCGCGTACGCGCGGATATGGTGGCAAGGGGAGAAATGCTGTCTGCAAGCGAGATAAGTTCGCTTC
>CALGEU010000074.1 GCA_937881285.1 uncultured Clostridia bacterium
TGTTCGGTGAAGTAGCCGACGAGATTTTCAATCGGGATACGCACTTGTGCCATCGTGTCGCGTTCGCGGACGGTGACGCAGTTGTCTTCAAGCGTATCGAAGTCAACGGTGACGCAATAGGGCGTGCCGATTTCGTCCTGACGGCGGTATCTCTTGCCGATAGATGCGGACGTGTCGAAGTCGCAAGCGAAGTGCTTGGAAAGTTCGATATACAATTCTTCCGCTTTTTCGTTGAGTTGTTTTTGCAAGGGGAGCACTGCAACCTTGATAGGTGCGATTGCGTGATGCAGGTGAAGCACGACGCGGGTGTCGTTTTCGCCGACTTGCTCTTCGTCGTACGCGTCGCAAAGGAATGCAAGGAACACTCTGTCTGCGCCGAGCGACGGCTCGATGACGTATGGCACGTATTTCTCGTTGGTGACGGGGTCGATATAACTCAAATCTTTGCCGCTTGTCTTGATGTGTTGGTTAAGGTCGTAGTCTGTGCGGTCCGCAACGCCCCAAAGTTCGCCCCAGCCGAACGGGAATTTATATTCGAAGTCGGTGGTTGCTTTGGAGTAGAAGCAAAGTTCTTCTTTGTCGTGGTCGCGCAGTTTGAGTTTCTCGTCGTTCATGCCGAGATTGAGAAGCCATTGATGGCAGAAGTTCTTCCAGTAGTTGAACCATTCAAGGTCGGTGCCGGGTTTGCAGAAAAATTCAAGTTCCATTTGCTCGAATTCGCGGATACGGAAAATGAAGTTGCCGGGAGTGATTTCGTTGCGGAAACTCTTGCCGATCTGACCGATGCCGAAAGGCACTTTCTTTCTCGTCGTGCGTTGCACGTTCTTGAAGTTGACGAAGATGCCTTGTGCGGTTTCGGGACGCAGATAGACGGTGGAAGTGGAGTCTTCCGTCACGCCGATGAACGTCTTGAACATAAGGTTGAATTTTCTCACGCCCGTGAAGTCGCTGTTGCCGCACACGGGGCAGGGGATCTTGTGATCGTGCACGTATTGTTCCATCTGCTCGTTCGTCCAACTTGCGATGTTTTCTTCGATGCCGTGCTTGTGCATATAGTCTTCGATAAGATCGTCTGCGCGGTGACGGGATTTGCAGCATTTGCAGTCCATAAGGGGATCGGAGAAACCGCCGATATGTCCGCTTGCCTGCCAAGTGGTCGGGTTCATAATGATTGCGCTGTCAAGTCCCACGTTGTAGGGATTTTCGACGACGAATTTCTTCCACCAGGCTTGTTTGATGTTGTTTTTCATCTGCACGCCGAGCGGACCGTAGTCCCACGAGTTTGAAAGACCGCCGTAGATTTCACTGCCGGGGTACACGAAACCGCGATTTTTTGCAAGGGCAACGATCTTGTCCATTGTAACGTCTGCCATAATAAAAACTCCTTTCGCACTCATCCGGATGATGAGCCGATAAATATTGTTTATAAGATAATAAAATAAAGATAATGAAAAGTCAAATTTTTTGACGATAATGCCGCCGCAAAGCACAAAATTTCAGTTGTTCATAAAGATGTACAGCACACATAAAAATGCGTATACGTCAAAAGCGAACGTCGGCAAAAATTCCAACGCCATCTTCCAGTCTTTTATGAGAAAACGGATAAACAACACGTATGCCATCGCAAGAACGACACCCATGCAACACACCGCAAGAACCAAATTTTTGAGTGTGAAAAACGCAAAGACGAAAAGAATGGAAAAAATGCCGAGCAAAAGAAAAAATATCATCGACGGAAACAAATGCTTGAATTCCACAAGCCTTGACACCGCCAACACGCACGACAGATAGCACGTTGCAACCATCAGTGTAAATCCGAGACCGTTTGTCAAAAACGTGGGTTTATCGAGTGCAATCCACCATTTTAAGTCGAGATTGAAGCAAACGGAACAAAGCCCCGACACGA
>CALGEU010000075.1 GCA_937881285.1 uncultured Clostridia bacterium
GCTTCGTAAATGCTTTGCGTGCCGTCTTTCCAAGTCCAAAGGTCTTTGTTGACGAAATACATTGCCGTTGCGAAGTCAAGGTATTTGAGAACGTATGCCGCAGGAATTTCATCGAAGAAGCCGTATCCGAATGCGGTGTACGGTCCGATCCAAATTTCTTGAGCAAGTTTTACGCCGTTGAGTTTGCAGAAATCCGTGAAGTTCATGCAAAGATCTTTAAGATTGGGGTTTTCACCGACGACGTGTTCGCCTGTGACGGGATCGTATCCGTCGTATTTACCTTCGGAGATTCCCTTGTGTCCGGTGTATTGATATCCCTTATACTTGGTCGCAAGGAGCGTGCCGAGTTTCTTGACCTGGGACTTCATACGAAGAAGGTGCGGAATAAGGAACGGATTCTTTTTCGGATCGAACGGATCATAGGGCTTGCCGTTTTGTTTGCGGTATGCACGTTCGAGTTTCGGGCCGTTGTGGTCTACGCCGCCGAAGAGTTCGAGTTCGTGAACGGCATAATAAGTCGGGCAACCCATGATTGCGCCCATTTCAAATCTCTTGCCGTCGTGATAGGGAGAGTGGCATTTGCCGCCGACGTGATCTTCTCTTTCGAGAATTGCGTAATCGGTATAGCCATTCTTTTCAAGATGTACTGCCGCACTGAGTCCCGCAGGACCTGCGCCGATGATACAAATCTTTTCGTTCTTTGCCATAATAATCTCCTTTTTTGACAATATATCCTATTTTGCTTTTCTAAATAAAATACATTTTGTCAATCTCTTTTCGTCGATATAGTTATAGCACCATTTTCCGCGAAAGTAAATATTTTGCTAAAATTTTATCAATATTTTTTTATCCATTTTGTAAAATAAGTATTAACAACGCAAAAAACGCGTGCTATAATACCGTTGAGAAATCAAAAAAGGCGGGAAAATATGAGATTCAACTCCTTTGAAGAACTTCTGCGCTACAATGCCGAGAACCACACAAACGACGTCGCTTTGATTTTCGATAAGGACGGAGAGATATTCAACGTGACTTATTCCGAATTTTTCGACGGAGTTCTCGAAAGAAAGGCGCAACTCGAAAAAGAAAGCGCAAACTGCGTGGGTATATTGCAAGCCCCGAGCGCAAAATGGCTCGTCGATACGTTTGCGAGCGTGCTTGCAGGAAAACAAACGGTGCTTCTCGACCCTATGCAAGAGCCTGCCGTTATTCAAAAAATGGTGACCGCAACCGACGTTGCTCTCGTTCTTACCGACGAACTCACCGCACCGTATGCGCAAGCGGTCAAAACCGCTCCCGTAGAAAACGTCGAAAAGGCGGACGGCGAAGGAGATATACTTTTCTTCACGTCGGGCACGACCAATCTTTCAAAGGCAGTCGTGCTGACGTCGAAATCTCTTTGTTCGAGCGCATGGAACGGACAGCAGAAACTTCCCTGCAATCCCGGCGACAACCTTCTTTGCATGCTTCCGCTCACCCACGTGTTCGGATTTGTATGCGCTATGCTCTGGCCCATGTCGCAAGGTGCGAGAATCTCGCTGACAAGGGGCATGAGATATATTCCATTCGATTGCAAGTACTTCAACCCGACTATAATATCCGTCGTGCCGTCCGTGCTGAAATTCCTGATTGCCACGAACGCACTGAACGACGATTTGAGAGTTATACTTGTCGGCGCAGGTCCTGCAAGCGAGCAAATGCTTGCGGCGGCAAAAGCAAAAGGTATCGAAGTGCGCTTCGGATACGGACTCACAGAAACGTCGAGCGGCGTTGCGATAAGTTGCGGAGACGACCCGTTTGCGATGTCGGTATGCCCAGACGACAAGATTACCATTGCAGACGACGGCGAAATTCTCATATACGCGCCCACATGCGTGATGAAAGGATACTACAAAAACGAATCCGCAACGCGCGAAGTGCTTGAAAACGGCATTTTCCGCTCGGGCGATTTGGGCAAATTCGACAAAGACGGCAACCTTCACATCACGGGCAGGAAGAAAGACATTCTCGTGCTCGAAAACGGAACGAAAATCTTCCTTGCCGAATGGGAAGCCGACCTTCAAAGCACGCTCGGAATAGAAGACGTCGCGCTTTCGCTCGTGGACAACGTGATTACGCTCTTTGTCGGCAACAAAGACGGAAACGTTGACGAAAACAAGGTGAAAGACGACGTGAAAAAATTCAACTCGACGCACACGTTCGACCAACAAATCGGAGACGTTAAAGTGCTTGACGGCGCACTGCCGAGAACCGCAACGGGAAAAATCAAACGCTATTCTCTGCATTGAAAAACAATGTCAAAATACGCACAAGAAATAAGCGTACATACATAAAAAATAAATAAAAGCGTTCATATAAAGGAGAATTATGGCAACTCAATTCACCAAGGAACAAATTCAGGCAAACATCGCTAAACTCGTAAAGCAATACATTCCGTCATTGCAAAACGAAGAGATAACACGCGAAACTCCGATAAACTCGAAGGGTTACGAATCTCTCAATTATATACTTATCATCTGCACGCTCGAAAGCGACTACGGCGTGAAAATCCCCGACAAAGTCTGGATGAAACTCAACACTGTCGGAGACGTCGTCGACACCGTCTATGATATGGCAGAAAAGAACTCGAAATAACGTAAACAAAGTTTTACATGGCGAATATTGCAAGATAAAATGGCAGATTTGACGTATATCGAAAAAAAGAAACTGCTTGCCGACGACGTGACTATGTTCAGAAATCTTCGTCCGTCGGTGCTTTTGAGATGGCTTCAGGAAATATCAATCGCTCACACCGAAGAACTGGGTGCAGGCAGAGCGAAGACGCTTGACAAAGGCGTTCTTTGGGTTGTGGCTCGCATAAAAATAGAAGCGAGCAGACTTCCCGTATACGACGAAAAAGTCACCCTGAAAAGCTGGGCAGGTCCGACGTTGCGCGTGCTGTTTCCGCGTCATTACGTCATTGAAGACGAGAGCGGAAAAGCAATCGTGAAAGCAAGCGCGGTTTGGCTTCTTATGGATGCAAAAGAACGCAGAATGGCGTTCCCCGACGAATACGGCGTGGTTGTTCCGGGCATAAAAGAAGACGGCGAACTTCCGCTACCCTTAGGCGTTTCTTTGGGCGAACAGAGAGAGAAAAAACAATTCACTGTCGCATATAGTCAAGTCGATATAAACAAGCACATGAACAACAGCAAATATCTTGACGAAATGGAAGACGTTCTCGGCGGCGAGTATCTTGAAAAGCACTCTCTCGAAACGCTCGAAATCGAATTCAAATCGGAGATAAAACTCGGCTCGCAAGTCACGCTTGCATACACCGTTGACGGAGACAAAGCCGAAATGATAGGCTACGTCGGCGACGTCCCTTGCTTTGAATTGAAAGCAACTTTTCAAGAAATCTAATCTTAAAACCAATCACACGGCACAAAAATCCGCCGTTATTTTTATATAGTTAATTTTCTTATAGGTGTATTTAAAACCAGAAATAGACTTGCCCCATCTTTTCGGTCCGCGCCGGTATTTCTTCCACCACTCGAATAAAGTGCTTTCTCTACAAAACTGTCCGTCGCTCGTGGGGAAGACAGGCGGCACTCGCATAGATAAGTATCGTCCACTTGTTATGTCTGTGGCACATTTTTATGGACACTCTTTTAATAACGCTCCGTTTTATTGCCTTTTGGCGTGACGGTTTAGCACGGAGAAAAGCCTATATCAACGGCAAAATTATTGCTTGTTTGATATAGGCTGTTTTATTGGAAAACGCAATAATTTTCGCTGGTCGTTGACATAGGCATTTTACAATTTGAAGTGATACGTTTTTTAGTTTTCTCGGTGCTGCGCCGTCTTGTTGCCGAAAGGCAAATAAAACTCGGAGCG
>CALGEU010000076.1 GCA_937881285.1 uncultured Clostridia bacterium
CAAAGTTTGGCGCAGAGACCGCATCCGACGCATTTGTCCGTGGCATAAAAATCGTCCGCTTTGACGATAAACTTGAAGAATATCGGATTGACGCATGCCGACATAAAACGGTCGTAGAGATTGTTTCTCGGCTTTGCGAATTTAACGCCGTTTCTTATATCGTCAATCGCCGCCTGAATTTTCGGCTCTGCTTTTGCGATTATTTCTTGCGCCTTGTTCGTGTCGGGCGCGTTGAACAACGCAATATAGTTTTCGGGCATAACTATGCCGACAACGCCCATATATTCGAGCGCGAGTTTGTCGCACAATTTCTCTATATACTTGCTTGCGTTGCCGATTTCAGCGCCGCAATTCATAACAAACCACGCTTTCTTTTCTCCGTCGAATTTCACTTTTTCAAGGTAATCGCTGACAACGGTCGGAACTCTCCACGCATAAGTGGGCGTCACGAAAACGAGCCTGTCTTTTGCGCTTATTTCAGAAAAATCCGCTCTTTTTATTCTGTCGTTCAAATCGACGATTTCATCTCCCAAAGCAGCAGCGATTTTCTTTGCGATATACTTGCTGTTTCCCGTCCCCGAAAAATACAATATCATTTTTATGTCTCCTTTTATTCTCTCGTATTGCCGATTTTCGTATATATACTTGCCGTCAAATGCTTTTCATCTTTTCGACAAACTTTATTATATCACCACGTGCAGATTGCGTATATCGGAATTTTTTATTTTCTTCTGAAGCGCAAACGCAAACGGTTCGAGATAGCCGTCGTTTATGCCGAGTGCGAATTGCTCGTTTATTTCCTTTGCAAGCGCAAGGCTTATATCTTCGACGATAGCCTTTTTTACGCCGCGCCCCGTCTCGTCGTTGTCGGCTGTCAGCAAGTATTCGAGCGGTGCGCACAACTCGGAGAACTTTTCAAGTCCGTTCATCGCTCTGAACTGCCATTTATAATACGGACAATGCTTCTTTTCGAGCAAAAAAGCAAGTTCGACGGCGTTTCTGACAAATTCGCAAAGCGCAAGCATGGCAGCGCCTTCTTCACCGTGCGCAAGGCATCTTGCATAATTGTATTGTCCCGACTGCGCCGCTTTGAATGCACAAGAACCTATCTTTTTTTTGCGTACGTCTTCGGGCATTCCGTGAAGGATTTCGTTCCTTATTCTGCTGAATTCGCCAAGGTCGTCTTTGAAAACGACGCCGTTCGTCGCTTCCGCAAAATACGTTCCGTCCGTATACAGCCAGTCCTGCCACGTTCTTGGCGCGCCGTCGCAACCTGTGTATCGTCTATAAAAATCGTCTATAACGAACACTCCGCGAAAGCCGTTTTCAACAGTCCGCTCAACGCCTTTCACACCGTATTCTTTTGCGAGTTTATCGTATGCGCGCATAAGGCGAAACCCGATTTTCTCGTCGTCTTCTCGCGTGAGCCAAAGGCAAAGTCCCGTGCCGCCGTCGTGGTCTTTGGACGTCTCGTCGTCAAAACCGAAACACTCCGAACCGTGCCCAGCAAGCCCCGCGGCAATGCGTTTTTCATAGTCCGAGAATTCTCGTGCAATATAAGGTTTTACGACTTCGTTATAAAACTTTTCAGACAATTCAATTCCTTTCATATCGTCAAAACACAACGTTTATCAACGCTGTATGTGTATATTAAACTTGTTTTCCGTTGTTTTTGTAAATTTCTTCAGCACGGCGCACAAGTTCTTCTTTGTCAAGAAACCTGCCGAAGTACTCGTATGCCGAAGCGCACTTCGAGCATATAAAAGCATAGTTACCGTCTCTTGTCAAAGCAACGTCGTCAAGACATTCCATTGCCTTGTCGAGCAGTTCGTCGACTCTGTCGTCGCACTCTTTGTCTTCTGCCACCGCTCTGTCGTAAGTGAGATGCGCAAGGTTGACGTATGACACGGCGAGTTCTCCATAGCCACCCTTTTCGCGCAAAATTTCTATTGCCTTTTCATAGCACTTTTCGCTTTCGTCGAAACGTTTTAGGTCGCAAAGCGCGGTCGCATAGTTGTTGTTAAGCCCTGCAAGTCGATAATCGTCTTTTTGCAAAAGTCGCTCGTAAGTCTCCTTTGCTTTTTCGTAATAGGGCAACGCTTCTTCCGCTTTGCCGAACGCCTTCATAGTCGTTGCGCAGTTGAGATAAATCGTGGCGTCGGCAACCGAAGAACACGAGCCTTGACAAGTCAATATCGCAAGTGCTTCGTCCACCGCGCGCAAGCCGTTTTCTATCTCACCGATTTTGCGATAAAGCCCTATCTCTTCACTCAATATTTCAAGCAAACCGCGCGTATCGTTCAACGCTTTCGCTTCTTTTTCCCAGTATTCGAGCACGCGCTTTACGCCTTGCGTATCGTCTTTTTCAAACATCGCATCGATTTTATCGATAATTCGCACGATAGGTATCGTCCCCGTCGGCTCTTTGACGCAACTGCATTTTTCCTGCATATTTTCACCTTGAATTTTGATATAAGAATTATATCATAAGCGGTAATTTTGATAAAGAGATTTTTTGCGA
>CALGEU010000077.1 GCA_937881285.1 uncultured Clostridia bacterium
ACGCCTTTCTGCACAGCGTGCCGTTTTCAAGCACGTAGCCGAAGAGTTCTTCTTTCTTTATCTTGGGCATTACGATTGCCACGCCGTCGTTTTCTTTCGCAACGCTTTGGAGATGTTCTATGCCGTGTATGTAGTCCACTTTGCACTCCGCGTGCGATTTGAGATAATCGTCGATTGCGCCTTGAATGTCCTTGATTGCTTTTGCGCCGTTGCCGTCGACGAAGATTTCTCTCTCTCCGTTTTTTGAAAAGACTTTCACCGATTGCGTGCCGTGCAAATTGCTTGCAAGATACTCGCAAAAATCGTTTCCTACGCCGAATACAAAACGGTGTATCGGCTCAAAAACTATGCCGTCATCGTGCAGGTTTTCAATCTCGCAAAGTGCAAATCTGGCAGGATGAACTGCCTTTTGTGCATCGGTTAACCCTTGTTTTATGCGATTCCAGTGTGCTTGCGCGGTTGCAAGAGAGTGGTTGCCGTCACCGACTGCAAAGATGAAATCGTTGCTTTCCTGCCCGTACAGATTTTGCACGGATTGATAGTATTTTTCAAACTCTTTTGCAACTTCGTTTGCGTCGATGCGGTAGCCTTCGAGATGTCCGCCGCCCATATTCAAATCGAAATCGTATATTTTTTCAAGTCCTTCTCTTCTTGCCCAAAGTCCTTCTACGACACTCTTTTTTCTGTCGTCGATGAGCAGCATAATGTGCGGCAATTCGAGCGGCGCGTTTTCGCGTATGGCAAGTCTTGGCGGAATTCTGTCGAGAACGACGCCTTCCGTCGAACGTATAAACGCATGGGACGGGTGCGTGAAGCAATAATCTTCAAGGTCGACCGCACACACGACGCCGAGACGGGAAACTCCGCTTGCAGTCGTTCTTTTCATCACGACGCAACTGTTTTCAAGCGTGCGGAACACACCGGCAGCCAAATACTCGTTCATCGTCGCATTGATGTTTTCTATGCGTTCTTGCTTGTCGTCGTCTTCGAGATAAACTTCGGGAAACACGAGTTTCAGCGTGCTTGGCGCATCTTTTACAAATTCTTCGAGTTTTTTCCAGTATCCGCGCTCGGACGTAAACTGGTCGCACGCCACGACAGACCATTTTTTATGATCGCAGTCTTTTGGAATAAGTATATCTGTTGCCTTTATCGTGTTCATCAGTCAAATCTTCCGTTCTTTCTTATTTTGCTTGCAAACTTGCTCTTTCTGCGGCCTTGATGCGCTTCTCTCAAAGCGATTGCCGTCGGAGAAATGCCGTACGCTTCTTCGATTTCGTCTTTTAGTTTGTCCATTGTCATATAGCGTTTGATTTCGCCGTGTTTGACGACAGAGATTATGCCGGTCTCTTCACTGACGACGATTGACAAAACGTCGGTGTCTTCCGTGATGCCGATAGCCGCACGGTGACGAGTGCCCATTTCTTTGTTGACGTTGCGCTGAGTGAGAGTAAGGAAGCAACCTGCCGCAATGATTTTGTTGCCGCGCACGATAACCGCACCGTCGTGAAGGGGTGCTTTTGTGTTGAATATGCTTTCAAAAAGCGGAGCGGACAACGTTGCGTTGAGTCTTGTGCCCGTGTCGAGAATGTTGTCGTGAATGTCGCCCGCGCTGTCGATGATGATGATTGCGCCCACGTCTTGTTTTGCCATATCCTGACATGCGGTGAGAATTTCCGCCGTGGCGTCTCTGAGTTCGTCGTCGCTGTTGTGCGTTTCAAATCCTTTCGCAGTGGAAACTTTTTGGAAGATGTTCTTCAAATCGTTCTGATACACCACGCACGCCGCAACGATGTCGAATATGACGACAAGGTGCATAATGTATTTCGAGATTGCAAGTATCTCTCCGCCGAGAAGTTCGGCAAGCACGTTGACGAGCACTTCGAGTATTCCGCCCAAAAGAAGAAGGAAGAACACTTTCATATTGCGCTTGTAAATGAAAAAACTCAACATGATTGCAAATACGGTGACTAGAATCACCATGTCGATGATGAAATAGAGATTGATTCCTTTTGCGTATTGAGCAAAATTGTACGACATATTTCTCTCCGCGCCGACGAATCGGCTTTGTGAATTTCAGATTGTAAGGGCTTGACCGCGCCCGTAATATTATCAGATGTCGAACTCGTCGAAAACGTGTTCGTCGTCTTTCTTTTTGACGTGTTGTTTTTCAAACTCTCCGAACGTATCGCCCGTATCGTTGCGTTGCGTGTATCCGTAAGGATTCTGCTGGTCTTCAAGATGTTTTTTGAGATAATCTTCTCTGGTGTTCGGGTCTCTGAATTCGGACGCTTGTTTTTTGAGCATGACCGCAACCACTATATCGGCAATAAGATATGCAAAATAAATGCAAATCGCAACGATTGAAGAATACACCTGTATAGGTGCCGTGAGATAATCGACGGCATAGCCCATTTCACGCAAATATGCGATGAGTTCCGCCGCCACGTCCGTGCTTGCGCCGATAGACACGATTGTAAGATTCTGGCTCAACACCGAAAGACCGAGCACCACCATAAACACGATTGAATAAAGTGTGAAACTGTTTGCTCTTTCAACGGGATTGAAATTGTAGAACTTTCTGAAAACGCAGAAATACATGATAAGCATTGCCGCAGGAAGCGCAGTGACGGTGTATACGGTTGAAGTGACGACGTATATTGCCGGCTCTAGCACCGCAAAACAATCTATCACTCCGCCCAAAAGTCTAACTGCCGCAACGAAAATCATCACCCAGTAGCAAAAGTCGGTGCGGGAAATGTAGTTTGCATGGCGACGTGCGCAAATATACCACATAACGAGCGCAAGAAGGAACGTGACCGCCATCGGAACGAGTCCGTAACTGAACACGTCAAGCAAAATCTGCGTTGCGACCGCGACGCCGGATTTGCCTGCAATCACCAACGCGTTGATGTCGCAATACAAGGGATAAACGTTGCCCACAAAAGACGCGAACAACAATCCGAGCCATATCCACACGTAATATTTTTTGTCTATTTTGTTTTTCATAAATCTCCTTTTATATCGCAAGAAGTTGCAATATTGCTTCGTGAATCGCGCTTACGTCGTTGCGCGCACCTGTCAACACGTCACATTGAAGCGAATGCAGATAATCCACGCATTTTTTGAGTCGCACCTGCGAATAGTTTGACGACGTCTTTCTCAAAAAATACACCGCGCCCGACTTCATGCCGAGAAGTTTGCCGAGTTCTTCGTTGGGCATATTTTTGTTGAGTTCGGCGTGCAACATGCTGCGATATTTATCGTATAGTCTGTTGATGATAGTGACGCCGCGTATGCCGTTTCTAAAAAACACGTCCAGCACTTCGATTGCCTTGTCCGCATTCTTTTCGCTCACGGCGTTTGCAAGTTCGTATATCTGAAAATCGATATCCGCACTCACCATGTCGCATACGTCTTGTCTTGTGATTGTGCCTTGCGAATATGATTTGAGTTTCGTGATTTCACTCACGATTCT
>CALGEU010000078.1 GCA_937881285.1 uncultured Clostridia bacterium
TTTGCGCCTTTAAGGTCGTGAGAGCGATAGTTTCCGCATTCGATTTTCTTGTTGCCGGGTATCGTATCGAGTTCGAGACATTTCGCAACGCATTCTTTAACAATTTCGAGTGCGGTTTGTTTGTCTGTGTCAAAAAGCAAAAGATAAAAGCCCGTGCGACATCCCATAGGGCCAAAATACACGACTTTGTCCTTATACTCACTGTTTCGCACGACTGTTGCAAAAAGATGCTCTATGGTGTGCATGGCGGCGATGTGAAGATAATCGCCTTTGTTAGGCTCTTTGAAGCGCAAATCGTAGGTGAAAACGTTTTTGTCTACACGGCTTAAATACAATCCTTTTTTAAGCACGTTGTGGTCTATTGTGAACGATGTGATTTTTTCCATATTGTTATTCTTGGTTTTGTATTTGGTATGCAAACTTTCAAAATCAAACGCAAGATTATTGTTCCCGTTTGTTTCAAGAAGTTTTTATTTACGTTTATTCGTTCTCTTTCTTCACGCAAGCGACGCTGCCGCGCTGCTTTCTTGCCGGCGGAAGTGAAGTCGCTCCGCTTGTAACCGCTTTAAGAATAGCGGGCAAAATCTTTTCGTATCCCGCGACGCCTTTCTCGACGATAGACAAGAAACTCTCGTTTGCGCCTTCTTCCGCTTTGTCGCTTACGACCTTGACCGAGAAAAGCGGAACGTTGTTTCTCTCGCACGCAATGGCAAGACCTGCAAGTTCCATCTCGCAGATATCCGCACCGAACTCGTTTCTCAATCTATCCTTTTCGTCTTTGCGAGCAACGAATTTGTCACCGCTTGCGCAGGTGACGACCTTCATGGGCTTTCCGACGTTTGCAAGCACGTTGTTCAAAACGGTTTCGTTGAGATAAAAATAGTTGTCTCTCATTCCGCCGTACTGTCCGACTACTCTGTCGGTGTCGACTTCCGTGACATCGAATTGATAATGGCAGACCCTGCCCACGGCAACGAGTTCGCATAAATCGAGATTGTGATTTACAGCCCCGACAAAACCGAAGTTGAGCACGACTTCAACGTCGAAAAGGTCAACGAGAAGTTGCACCGCAAGCGCGGCTTTTATTTCGCCTACGCCCGACGTTGCGAGATATATGGTGTTTCCGTCTTGCTCTATCTGGCTGATAGCAACGCCCGATATAGTGTTTTGTGCAACGACATTGCCGTATTTTTTCAGTATCGGCAACATTTCTTCCGCCATAGCGGTGATGATTGCAATTCTCATATTTCGCTCCGAAAATTTGATTGTATATATTTTACCACATTTGAAAATCAAGTCAACACCCGCAAAAAACAATTTATACGCGTTTTGTAAATCTCAAAAACAAAGTCTTGCCGTTTTACTTTTATATTAGTTTGATGTTCTGCAAAACAAGTATTTTATATATCAAAAATGATAACATAAAATGTCTGTTGTGCGTTTTTATATAAAATGCGGTGATAAACTCATTTTTCGTTTTGCGCTTGATATATTAAAAGATAAATGTTAAAATAATAAAAAGGTGACGATATGGATTTTGATTTTCTGAAAGATTGTGTAAGCAAAGTCGGCGTTGAATTGACTCGTGAAAATTGCGAGTCTCTTTCTCGCTATTACGAAATGGTTGTGGAAAAGAACAAGGCTTTCAACCTTACCGCAATCACCGAAGAGAAAGACTTTGCAATCAAACATATCGCAGACTCTCTTGCAGGGATAAGCGAAATTCCCCAAAACGCCGTGCTTCTCGATATAGGCGCAGGCGCAGGTTTTCCGTCTATGCCTATCGCAATCGTAAGACGCGACGTGTCCGTCACCGCACTCGACTCGACCGCAAAGAAAATGAATTTCATAAGCGAGTGCGCAAGGGAATTGAAAATCGACAACATCAAAACCATTGCCGGCAGAGCGGAAGAGCAAAGAAATCTGTTTTCGCAATTCGACGTCGTAACCGCAAGAGCGGTCTCGTCTCTCAATATTCTTCTCGAACTTGCAATGCCGCTTCTTAAAATCGGCGGAAGATTCGTTGCGTACAAGACGGACGAAAGTGAACTCGACGGTGCAAAGAGCGCACTCGAAACGCTGGGCGCAAAACATGTCTCGACAAAGTCGCTTTCTCTACCCAACGGCGACTCGCGTGCGATTATGGTCTTTGAAAAAATCGCGCCTACCCCGAAACAATATCCTAGACTTTACGGCGCAATAAAGAAAAAACCGTTGTAAAAAATTGGTTTTATATTCAACCCAAACGCTATCCGTCATAGTTTAAGGAGAGAATTTTGTATTCTTTTTTGCTTGCACTCATCTATCTTGCGTTCATAAGTCTTGGTCTTCCCGATTCGCTTTTGGGGTCGGGCTGGCCTGTCATGCATGCAGACATGGGCGTTGCAACGTCGTATATGGGTATCGTTACGATGATAATTTCGGGTGGAACGATAGTATCAAGCCTTTTTTCTGATAAACTCACGAGAAAACTTTCAACGAAAGTCGTCACCGTAATAAGCGTTTTTCTGACCGTCGTTGCATTGTTCGGTTTTTCTTTTTCGACGAAATTTTGGATGCTTTTGGTGTTTGCCGTTCCGTACGGGCTAGGCGCAGGCGCGATAGACGCCGCACTCAACAACTACGTTGCGGTTCATTACAAGGCAAAACACATGAGTTGGCTTCATTGTTTCTGGGGAGTGGGAACGATTATAAGCCCGTTTATTATGGGATACGCTCTTAAAAATCTCACGTGGAACAGCGGATACAGAATTGTAGGAACTATTCAACTGGCGATTTGCATAATATTGCTCGTCACTTTGCCTGTATGGAAAGTAAACAAAACCGAAGACGTGCAACAACAAAAAGAAGTCGGGTTGATTTCCGCATTGAAGATAAAAGGCGTGCCGTTTCTTTTGATAGGATTTTTTGCATACTGTTCGGCGGAAGCAACCGCAATGCAATGGGCAAGCACGTATTTTGTGAAAGTCAAAGGCATATCAACCGAACTCGCCGCAAAACTTGCTTCGCTTTTTTATATAGGAATAACACTTGGCAGATTTATAAGCGGCTTCGTCACCGAAAAAATCGGAGACAGAAAAATGATTATAATAGGCGCGTGCGTTGTGCTTTTAGGCATAATCGTTCTTATAATTCCCGCAAAATCGTATATAGTCGCAATCGCGGCTTTCGTTGTCATAGGTTTTGGCTGCGCCCCCATTTATCCGTGCATAATTCACTCGACTCCCGGCAACTTCGGTGCTGAAAATTCGGGAGCGATTATCGGAATTCAAATGGCAAGCGCATACGTGGGCTCAACTTTTATGCCGCCGCTTTTCGGACTTATGAGCAATTCGCTCGGTTATGAAATTATGCCGTTTTTCCTTCTGTTTTTCCTGATTTTGATGATTATTATGACCGAAACGACGTTCAGAACGGCAAAAAAATATAAATTTTTCGAAGCACCGCAATACACTCGTCAATGAACTGCGCCGAGTTTTAAC